>NZ_CP090064.1:3987500-4287500 GCF_023100685.1 Proteus vulgaris
CCATATGGGTTCATCCGATAGCGCAAGGTCCGAAGAGCCCCTGCTTTGGTCCGTAGACGTCATGCGGTATTAGCCACCGTTTCCAGTAGTTATCCCCCTCTATCGGGCAGATCCCCATACATTACTCACCCGTCCGCCGCTCGTCAGCAAGAAAGCAAGCTTTCTCCTGTTACCGCTCGACTTGCATGTGTTAGGCCTGCCGCCAGCGTTCAATCTGAGCCATGATCAAACTCTTCAATTAAAAGTGTTTGATGCTCAAAGAAATCGAAAACTTAGCTATTCATAAATGAATTTACTTTTGTTGTTCACTCTTCAAGACTTGATACATCTAATATTTTAGAAGATATCGTCTCTGCGAGTGCCCACACAGATTGTCTGATAATTTGTTAAAGAGCAGTGCAACATTTGCTGCCGTTTCCGGTCTTCTGCGTTGTTGCGAGGAGGTGCATTCTACATCTTCCTCATTCAGTGTCAAGCGTTTATTTTCAAGGCTTTTCACTTTTTTTCTTTGTTCTCTCGGCTAACTCACTTAGCGTGGTTTGCCGTGACAACGAGGACGCATTATAGGGAGTTTTCTGAGGCTGGCAATAGTTTTTTTAAGAAAAAAAATCGTTTGCTTAATTCCACAGCAAAACCCCTAGTTATACGCACTTATCAACAATTTTATCCACAGATGTCCTTTTTACATAAAATTAGCATGTCAAACGCAATCGTTTGCGTTATTATGAGGGCCTATTAAGTAAGATTGATTTTGTGTCCATCTTCTGAAATGTTAGTTAAGCAAACACAATTTCACTGTATTAATGTGATTTAACTTCATCATTACTACCGTTATACCAAACCCAAGGGATAAAACTCATGCAACATCTTCGTCCTATCCGCCGTGCGCTTTTAAGTGTGTCTGATAAAGCAGGTATTTTAGAATTTGCTAAAGCGCTTGTTGAAAGAAACGTAGAACTATTATCTACAGGTGGAACTGCACGTCTATTAGCAGAAGCTGGCTTACCTGTTATCGAAGTTTCCGATTATACCGGTTTCCCAGAAATGATGGATGGCAGGGTAAAAACGCTGCACCCTAAAGTACATGGTGGCATTTTAGGTCGCCGTGGACAAGACGATGCAATTATGGAAGAACATGAAATTCGTCCTATCGATATGGTCGTCGTAAATCTTTATCCTTTCGCTAAAACGGTAGCTCGCCCAGATTGCTCATTAGCAGATGCTGTAGAGAATATCGATATTGGTGGACCAACAATGGTTCGCTCAGCAGCGAAAAATCATAAAGACGTTACGATTGTAGTAAATAGTAATGACTATGAAAGAGTGATTGAAGAAATGGATAATCACGAAAACAGTCTTACGTTAGATACTCGTTTTGATTTAGCGATTAAAGCCTTTGAACACACAGCCGCTTATGACGGAATGATTGCTAACTACTTCGGTCAGAAAGTTGCACCTTATTATGGTGATACTTCACAACCATCAGGCACTTTCCCTCGTACCTTGAATCTGAACTATATAAAGAAGCAAGATATGCGTTATGGCGAAAATGCGCACCAGCAAGCTGCTTTCTATATAGAAGAGAATATAGAAGAAGCATCTATTGCCACTGCAAACCAATTACAAGGCAAAGCGCTTTCTTATAACAACATTGCTGATACTGATGCGGCATTAGAATGTGTGAAATCATTTTCCGAGCCTGCATGCGTTATTGTGAAACATGCAAATCCTTGCGGTGTTGCAATTGCGAACACGCTCGAACAAGCATATGACAATGCATTTAAAACTGATCCAACCTCTGCATTTGGTGGCATTATCGCATTCAATCGTCCATTAGATGCAAAAACAGCAAGTGCGATCATCGAACGCCAGTTTGTTGAAGTGATCATTGCTCCTTCTATTAATGAAGATGCACTACCAATTTTAGAAACAAAACCAAATGTTCGTGTATTAGCCTGTGGTCAATGGCAAGAGCCAAAACCTGCTTTTGACTTCAAACGAGTCAACGGTGGGCTTTTAGTTCAAGATCGTGATTTAGGCATGGTTAAAGAAGAAAACTTAAGAGTAGTTACTCAACGCCAACCAAGTGAACGCGAACTTAAAGATGCACTCTTCTGCTGGAAAGTGGCTAAATTTGTAAAATCAAATGCCATTGTTTACGCTAAAAATGATATGACAGTCGGTATTGGTGCAGGACAAATGAGCCGAGTATATTCTGCAAAAATTGCAGGTATAAAAGCTGCTGATGAAGGTTTAGAAGTTGCAGGTTGCGCCATGGCTTCAGATGCATTCTTCCCATTCAGAGATGGCATTGATGCGGCAGCACTTGCCGGTGTAACTTGTGTTATTCAACCTGGTGGCTCAATTCGTGATGATGAAGTGATTGCCGCTGCCAATGAACACAACATCGCAATGATTTTCACCAATATGCGTCACTTCCGTCATTAATAGGATATTGATATGAAGATTTTGATTATTGGTAATGGCGGTCGTGAGCACGCTTTAGCATGGAAAGCGGTTCAATCCCCGCTTGCAACACACGTTTTTGTTGCGCCAGGTAATGCGGGAACTGCATTAGAGAAAGGTGTGCAAAATGTTGCAATTAGCGCAACGGATATTCCGTCATTACTGACATTCGCACGAAAAAATAAAATTGATTTAACCATTGTTGGCCCGGAAGCACCACTTGTTATTGGTGTTGTTGATGCGTTTAAAGATGCAGGGCTGACTATTTTTGGCCCGACAAAAGGTGCAGCTCAGTTAGAAGGCTCAAAAGCCTTCACTAAAGATTTTTTAGCACGCCACAATATTCCAACAGCGGATTATCAAAATTTCACTGAAATAGCCCCTGCACTAGAGTATTTAAATAAAGTAGGCGCACCAATTGTTATCAAAGCCGATGGTTTAGCAGCAGGAAAAGGCGTTATTGTTGCAATGACGCAATCTGAGGCTGAAAATGCTATAAAAAATATGCTAGCAGGTAATGCCTTTGGAGATGCTGGGCATCGCATTGTTATTGAAGAATTTCTTGATGGTGAAGAAGCCAGTTTTATCGTCATGGTTGATGGTGAACACGTTATTCCAATGGCAACAAGTCAAGATCATAAACGTGTTGGTGATGGTGATACTGGCCCTAATACTGGTGGGATGGGCGCTTACTCGCCTGCCCCCGTTGTCACTAATGAAATCCACCAGCAAGTAATGGAAAAAATCATTTACCCAACAGTAAAAGGCATGGCTTCTGAAGGTCATCGTTATCAGGGTTTTCTTTATGCTGGGCTGATGATTGATAAACAAGGCGTTGCAAAAGTTATCGAATTTAACTGTCGTTTTGGCGATCCAGAAACTCAACCTATTATGATGCGTATGCAATCTGACTTAGTTGAGCTTTGTTTAGCTGGAGCAAAAGGCAATTTAAAAGGTAAAGATTCTGTTTGGGACCCTCGTCCTGCTTTAGGTATTGTTATTGCGGCTGGCGGCTATCCTGCTGATTATCGCCAAGGGGATATTATCGAAGGCTTAACAGCAACATCGTCCAAAACCGGAAAAGTATTTCAAGCAGGAACAACTCTGAATAATGAAGGTGAAGTTATCACTGCTGGCGGAAGAGTGCTATGTGCGACGGCATTAGGTGATGATATCGAGCAAGCGCAAAAAAATGCTTATGCTTTAGCGGAAGGTATTCATTGGAATGGCGCTTTTTATCGTCATGATATTGGTTATCGTGCAATTGCGCGTTTAAAGAAGTAAGTCACTAAATACAGCAGAAGGGAGTGATCACAAGCTCTCTTTTGTTGGCTCCCATTTGCAGAAATCATGGTCGGCTACCATAAGCAACTGTTTACCTTCTGGTGAATCAAGCCAAGCAACATAAGAAGGTTTACTTGGATTACGTGTTCTCGTTTTTAACCAGCGTTGTTCTGGCCCTTCAAATGAAACACTCACTTTCTCGCCAGCACATGTTGTCATTGTATTTTGATACCAGACACCCTGTACTAAGTTCACTTTTCCAATAGTCAGCGCTTCGCTGATTTCACGTTCTTTACTTGCAGCAAACACCATTCTTAAACGCTCATCTTCTGTTAATGCTCGTTTTTGCTTCTGACTTTCCTGTTGCATGAAAATGACTTCACCACGTTTATTTAAACGAAGGTGCCAAGATGAGGGATCATTTTGATTAACCACTTCAGAACGGACTTGCCAAAGCTTATTCTGGCGATACTCATAGAATGTGATGATAGTTTCTGGCTTTTTATAAAAGCTATAAACGCTCATGATCACTTGAGGCTCTGACGTTTTATTATTTAAACGCCATAGTCGCACAACACCTTCATCTGCAATGTACCCTGTTGCAGAAAATTCAGGGAGTTGTACTGTCGAAGAGCAGGCGCTGAGCAAAAAAGCTGATCCTATTGCTAACAGCCCCTGTCGTTTCAACAAAAGGGGAGTAAATCCCCCTCTATTGTTCATTCCGTTCAAAGGAATTATTTTACTGCGTCTTTCAGTGCTTTACCGGCAGTAAATGCAGGAACATTAGCTGCTGCAATTTTAATTTCTTTACCAGTTTGAGGGTTACGACCAGTACGCTCAGCACGGTGATTTACCTTGAATGTACCGAAACCAACTAACTGTACAGAATCGCCTTCTTTCAGAGCTCCTGTTACTGAGTCGATAAACGCTTCAATAGCAGCTTTTGCCTGAGTTTTTGTCAGATCCGCTTTTTCAGCAACTGATTCGGTTAATTCAGCTTTGTTCATAAAATAGTCCTTAAAGTATGTTTTATCGTTTGAAAAACATCTGGTGAAAAAACTTAACTTATCTTTTTAAGAAGATGAATTAAGTAAAACACCTGAGCCACTTCTTTTCGTACCCAATGTAGAACATACACGGGGGTGATGTGAAGTCTTTAAACGTCGCTTTTCAAGCACCAAATCACGTTTTTCTGATTTAGTGCGTTAATTCTATACCGATATTGCTCATTCCTGCTTCACGAAGGTCTGCACGTAGACCTTTAATCAGCTCGATATCTCTTTCTTCACACTCTACAAGTAGGCGGTAAATTTCCCATTGGATATCGAATTCTTCAATAACAACAGGCAGTGATCTTAGCTCTTCTTCGCTCATTTCTCTTTCTGCTTGTGTCATTTCAAGTGAAGCAACCGTCCCTACTGATAATTTGCTGACTTCAATAGCATGACTTAGCGATTCACCGCTTAAACGAGAGTGAACAACTTCACTCAAGGCGACACAGGCATCAATCGCTGGATAGACGCCGTAAATATCAAATTGAGATGCATCAGGAATAGCTTCTTCTAACTTCTCTAATTGAGAATCAAAATTCACTTTTGCATCTTTCACCGTTAAAGTTTCCCAAACCAGATCGAGAATACGGCGATAAAGCGTTGGATCAGCAAATCCTG
This sequence comes from Proteus vulgaris, assembly GCF_023100685.1. NCBI lineage: Bacteria > Pseudomonadati > Pseudomonadota > Gammaproteobacteria > Enterobacterales > Morganellaceae > Proteus > Proteus vulgaris. The sequence goes on from NZ_CP090064.1 coordinate 3,992,921, forward strand.
TTTCACGACAAAATACCTGATAATTTGGATACATTCGCTCACACAGGCACGCCATAAACGTCAGGTGTTGCCAAGCCTCTAGCTTTTCTAAACGTAAATGGATTGGGTTCTTCAACATTCGTGATTACTCATTTTCTTAACTTAGGCGCAGTTTACCTGAAAATTAAAAATATCCACATATTTCCCGGTCATTTAGAGCTTATTCTTATTCAACTGCTCAAATAATCGCCTATTTGAAGCAATACCATCAGCCCAACGCGTTGGTTCTGGCAATCGATACCCTTTCATACACAACTCAACCCACTGCAAAGCACCTTCCATACTCACTTTATGACCCGGAGATATATACAGGGGTTTACATTTTTTCTTACTGCGATAAATCCACCCTATTTGCTCATTCTTATCCATCAATGGCTCATGACTTCCCATATCTTCATTGACCGCCCGATCAGTACCACATAAACGACTTTTTGCTACGCCAATAGTAGGCGTGTCTACTAATAAACCAAAATGGCTGGCAACACCCAGCCTTCTAGGATGAGCGATACCTTGCCCATCGACAAAAATAAGAGAAGGTTTCTGTTTAATTAATTGCCAAGCAGACAGTAATGCTGGGCACTCTCGAAATGAAAGTAAACCAGGGATGTAAGGAAGAGTTGTAGATATTCGCGCGATTTGGTATTCAAGAATTTCAAAAGAAGGGTAATGCATTATCACGATGGCAGCGCGAGTGACTGCGCCACCATCTTCAAAACCAACATCAGCACCAGCAATATAAGTAGGCATTGTAAATTGGTCTGTCAAAATAACTTGTTGAGCTTTTTCTGTCTGCTCCTGACGCAATTGTGAGGTATTAATCATTATCCTGATGATAAGGCTTCGATAAACGGTGAACCGCATCAATAAATGCACCAGCATGCTCTGGTGGAACATCTTGATGAATACCGTGCCCAAGATTAAAGACATGACCGTTGCCTTTACCAAACCCAGCAAGAATAGTTTCGACTTCTTGCTCTATTCTAGCTGGTGGCGCATACAGCATAGAAGGATCCATATTACCTTGTAAGGCTACTTTATCCCCTACTCGACGACGTGCATCTTCGATATCAATCGTCCAATCTAGCCCTAATGCATCACAACCTGTTGCTGCCATTGCTTCTAGCCAACGACCGCCACCTTTAGTAAATAAGGTTACAGGAACTTTTCTTCCATCGTATTCGCGAATAAGACCATCAACAATCTTATGCATGTAGTGTAATGAGAAAAGTTGGTAATCACGTCCTGTTAGTACACCACCCCATGTATCAAAGATCATGATGGATTGTGCACCCGCTTTAATTTGAGCATTCAAATAAAGGATAACGCTATCTGCGAGTTTATCCAGTAATAGATGTAGTGCTTGTGGCTCTGCGTACATCATTTTTTTTATTTTTGTGAAGGCCTTACTACTTCCACCTTCCACCATGTAGGTTGCCAGTGTCCAAGGGCTTCCCGAAAAACCGATTAATGGCACACTGCCTTGCAATGCATGACGAATTGCACGTACTGCATTCATTACATAGCCAAGTTCGTCTTCAGGATCAGGAATTGGCAGTTTTTGAATATCGGCAAGGCTATTTATTGGGGACTTAAAACGAGGTCCTTCACCAGTTTCAAAGTAAAGGCCTAGCCCCATTGCATCAGGGATAGTTAAAATATCAGAAAATAAAATAGCGGCATCTAAAGGAAAGCGTCTTAAAGGCTGTAATGTCACTTCACATGCCAATTCTGTATTTTTGCACAATGAGATGAAATCCCCCGCCTGTGCCCGTGTTTCCTTATACTCAGGAAGATATCTGCCTGCCTGACGCATCATCCAAACTGGGGTGACATCAACAGGTTGGCGCAGCAACGCACGTAAATAGCGGTCGTTTTTCAACTCACTCATGACTAACTCCATTAACAGTAATAGGGCCGCAAAATAGTATGTATTGTAACATGCTGGAAAAATAACTGTTGGCAGACAACGCCTTTATTTAGTTCTTTTCTTTATCTTGTCTAATATTCGCTATCGTATCTTCTATTAAGCGTCGCGCAATAGTATCTGGAGGTGGGATCTGTGGTAGTTGATCGTAACGATACCAAGCCGCACTGGTTAATTCAGAAGGATCATGGCGCAACTCTCCTCCATCGTAATCAGCCAAAAACCCCATCATTAAAGAATGAGGGAACGGCCAAGGTTGAGAGGATACGTAGCGAATATTACGAATACGAATATTACTTTCTTCAAATACTTCGCGAGCGACGGCCTCTTCTAAGGTTTCACCAACCTCAACAAAACCAGCGAGCACAGTATAAAGAGGGGAATGCTTATGCCTAACATGATGTGCGAGTAAAATTTTATCTTCATGACGAATACCCACAATAATACAAGGGGCAATCTGTGGGTAATAACGTTCATGACAGTTATCGCATAAACAAGCCCATTCACTCTCACTATGGCGCATTTTAGAACCACAATAGCCACAAAAACGATGAGAACGATAAAACTCTGCTAACTGAACACCACGACCCACTAGTTTAAATAAATTCTCATCTTGCGAGGCGATAAGCCTTGGCGAACACATATCGTTATCCATTTTTCCATGAATAAGCCAAACAGTTTCACCCTGCCATTCACCAACAATTTTGGCGTGTTGACCAACTAGCTCCCAATCCTTTGCAAAACCAAAAGGGAGTTCACCTTTCGGTAACCACACTCGCCCACCGAGGCTGACTGTCCACCAGCCTTTCTCTGATCCCGTTAACGTATATAAATGCATAATGATAATTCTATCCAAAATAATGATATAGAATTAAGGATACTCTCTTTAGTAAGACCCTCTCAATGTATTATGATTATTCTCTATAATTTATTAACATTCAAAAGGGGTTTCATAAATTTTATTTATAATAAAGGAATGCTAATATGACTGATAAAACCCAAAATAAAATTGCGATTTTTGATTTAGATGAAACGCTTTTAGCGGGTGATTCTAGTCGTTTATGGACACGTTATTTATGGGATAAAAAAATAGTCACTGATCCTCATTTCCTAAAACTAGACGAACAAATGATTGCAGACTATTACGCCGAAAAGCTGGATATAAACCAATATCTTTTTCAACATCTAGCATATTTTAAGCATCATAATATAGATAAAATAAATCATTGGATTAATGACTTTACTGAAACAAAAATTCAGCCTCTGCTTTACCCACAAGGAATATCAATAATTACACAATATCGGCAGCAAAATATTCCCGTTATGATTATTTCAGCAACAATGTCCTTTCTCGTTCACGCTATTGCAAAACAACTCAATGTGGATGTTTCAATGGGTATTGATATGCAAATTAAGGACAATCATTACACTGGATTTATTGAAGGTATTCCTACCTTTCGAGAAGGAAAGGTTGAGCGTTTAAATCAATGGAAAGAAGCCAATAACATTAATAGTTTTTATGTTTGTTTCTATACTGATTCATCTAATGACCTTCCATTATGTTACCAAGCGGATCGTGTTATCGCAGTTAATGCAGATAAAAAATTAACTCAAGTTTCGGATGAAAAAGCGTGGGAACAGCAACATTGGAATTTAAATAAATAACCCATGCTGGACTTGTAGTTTTCAAAATCTTTCATATACTGGACTTCTTCTTGTCGGAGTGCCTAGTGTTTATAAGGCTATTATAAACACAGGCTGAGACCGTTAATTCGGGATCCGCGGAACCTGATCGGGTTAATACCCGCGAAGGGAACAAGAGTGATTCGACCTTTTGATAGCTTCATCCGTATATTTTTTATACGCCTATCTGTCGATACTCCCTGCGACCTCCAGACAAGCATTTTTCTCAATATTCACCCGACAGGCTACAGCCTGCATGATATTTATTAGGAAATGCTATGTCCCAAAATCAAACTATATCCGTTAAAGATATTTCACCAACAAACAACAAACTGCGCCCACGAAAAGAGCAGCGTGATGCAGCTCAAGAATTTATCAGCACCATTCAAGGTGTCAGTTTCCCAAATTCAAACCGCATTTACCTCGAAGGATCACGTGCTGATATTCAAGTCCCTATGCGTGAGATCCAACTTGATAAAACGCTAGTAGGAGGATCAAAAGATTCCCCTGTTTTTGAAGATAATGAACCTGTTCCGGTATATGACACTTCTGGCCCTTATGGCGATCCGGCTTCTCAACTCGACGTTAATCTTGGCTTAAAAAAAATTCGCCAATCATGGATTGATGAGCGCAATGATACTGAAGCGCTTTCACTCTTAAGCTCTGATTTTACACAACAACGTCTTTCTGATGCAGGATTAGAACATCTACGCTTCCCGTTAAAGCCTAATCCTAAAAAAGCCCTACAGGGTAAAAGCGTGACGCAATTGCATTATGCTCGAAAAGGTATTATCACACCTGAAATGGAGTTTATTGCTATTCGTGAAAATATGGGGCGTGAACGTATTCGAAGCGAAGTATTACGTCAACAACATGCAGGATTCAGCTTTGGTGCGCATCTCCCTGACAATATTACCCCTGAGTTTGTACGCCAAGAAGTTGCTGCTGGTCGAGCTATCATTCCTGCCAATATCAATCACCCTGAATCAGAGCCAATGATTATTGGGCGAAATTTCTTAGTGAAAGTGAATGCCAATATCGGAAACTCCTCTGTAACCTCCTCCATTGAGGAAGAAGTTGAAAAACTGATTTGGTCTACACGTTGGGGAGCAGATACCGTAATGGATCTCTCAACAGGCCGTTACATTCATGAAACGCGTGAGTGGATCATTCGCAATAGCCCTGTTCCTATCGGTACAGTTCCAATCTATCAAGCACTCGAGAAAGTTAACGGTATTGCTGAAGATCTCACTTGGGAAATGTTCCGAGATACCTTGCTTGAACAAGCAGAGCAAGGTGTTGATTACTTCACTATTCATGCAGGCGTATTGTTGCGTTATGTGCCAATGACGGCAAAACGCCTAACGGGTATTGTGTCTCGTGGCGGTTCGATAATGGCGAAATGGTGTTTATCACATCATAAAGAGAATTTCCTCTACGAGCATTTCCGTGAAATCTGTGAAATTTGTACCGCTTATGATGTTTCCCTTTCACTGGGCGATGGGCTAAGACCGGGTTCAATTCAAGATGCTAATGATGAAGCACAATTCTCTGAATTACATACTCTAGGTGAACTGACAAAAATTGCATGGGAATATGACGTTCAAGTCATGATAGAAGGCCCAGGCCACGTTCCAATGCAGATGATCCGCCGCAATATGACAGAAGAATTAGAGCATTGTCATGAAGCACCATTTTATACATTAGGTCCTCTCACTACGGACATTGCACCGGGTTACGATCACTTCACATCAGGTATTGGTGCAGCAATGATTGGTTGGTTTGGTTGTGCAATGCTCTGTTATGTTACTCCTAAAGAACATCTAGGTTTACCAAACAAAGAAGATGTAAAACAAGGGCTTATTACTTATAAAATTGCGGCTCATGCTGCCGATTTAGCCAAAGGACATCCCGGCGCTCAAATCCGTGATAATGCTATGTCGAAAGCCCGCTTTGAGTTTAGATGGGAAGATCAATTCAATTTAGCACTTGATCCTGAAACCGCACGCCAATATCACGATGAAACCCTTCCTCAAGCATCAGGTAAAGTGGCTCACTTTTGCTCAATGTGTGGTCCTAAATTCTGTTCAATGAAGATAACACAAGAAGTACGTGATTATGCGGCAGGTATGGAACAAATGTCTCAAGCCTTTAAAGAGCATGGGAATGAGCTATACCACAGTGCCGAAATCACTCGTGTTGAGGTGACTGAAAATGAACAGATCCTCTAATACACCTTTTGCATCAACAGAAAAAAAACTTGGACTTTACCCTGTTGTTGATTCTATTGAATGGATAGAACGCCTATTGAAAATAGGCGTTACCACACTTCAATTACGTATAAAAGATAAACAACCAGAAGATATTGAACAAGAGATCATCGAAGCAATAAGGCTAGGAAAACAGTACCACGCAAGACTGTTTATCAATGATTATTGGCAACTCGCCATTAAACATCAGGCTTATGGTGTTCATCTTGGTCAAGAAGATCTCGATATTGCTGATCTTGATGCAATTAAACAAGCAGGATTACGACTGGGTGTTTCCACTCACGACGAAACAGAATTACAAAGAGCAAAGGCGTTACGCCCATCTTACATCGCATTAGGGCATATATTTCCAACTACAACGAAAGATATGCCATCTAAACCACAAGGTTTGAAGGCACTCAAACATCAAGTAGAACAGACACCTGATTTTCCCACTGTTGCTATTGGTGGGATCTCGCTAGAGAGAGTATCTGATGTGATTGCAACAGGCGTCGGGAGTGTTGCTTTAGTCAGTGCAATAACAAAAGCATCTGATTGGCAAAAAGTAACGCGTAAATTATTAGAATTAGTTGAAGGAAAATCGTCATGCTAAATGATAATGATTTTATGCGTTATAGCCGACAAGTGATGTTAGAAGATATTGGCCTAGAGGGTCAAAACAAACTTCAACAAGCAAGAGTACTGATTGTTGGACTTGGTGGATTAGGCTCTCCCGCATCACTTTATCTTGCTGGGGCAGGTATTGGTGAGCTTATTTTAGTTGATGATGATAAGTTGCACGTTTCTAATCTACAGCGCCAAATTCTTTATCGCACTCAAGATATTCCTGAAGCAAAATCGGATATTGCAAAGCAAGCTTTGCTTGCTTTAAATCCAGATATAAAAGTCACTTCTTATAAACAACGTATTGATGATGATTCATTACTTAAATTAGTTAAAGAGGTCGATTTAGTTTTAGATTGCACTGATAACATGCTCACACGCCAAGCGATTAATCGTGCTTGTGTTGCACAACAAATTCCACTTATTAGTGGTAGTGCCGTAGGGTTTAGTGGCCAGCTTATGGTGTTTGAACCTCCTTTTACGCATGGTTGCTATCACTGCCTCTATCCCGATGAAACAGAACCACAGCGAAATTGTAAAACAGCCGGAATTCTAGGCCCTGTCGTAGGTGTTATTGGTACACTTCAAGCACTTGAAGCCATTAAGCTACTCTCTGATTTACCTAGTTCTCTAAGTGGAAAGCTACGCCTTTTCGATGGTAGAAAACAAAATTGGAGTACTTTACGTTTAACACCATCAACAACATGTCCTGTTTGTCGAGGGTTAGCATGAACATTACCGTAAATGACGAACAATATTCTCTGGATATGCCTGTCACTATTAGTCAGCTCCTTATTCAGCTAGAGCAACCACCAATTGGTGTGGCACTTGCCATCAATGAAACCATTGTTCCCCGTGACAACTGGGAAACACATTTTATTAATGATGGCGATACCATTCTTCTCTTCCAAGCAATTGCAGGGGGCTGATATGTTAAAAATTGCTGATACAACATTCACATCGAGACTTTTTACAGGCACAGGGAAATTTGCAACACCAACGTTAATGACAGAAGCCATTAAGGCTTCGGGTAGCCAATTAGTCACGATGGCAATGAAGCGTGTGGATTTAAAAAATGGTAATGATGATTTAATCGCACCGCTTAAATCATTAGGGGTAAAATTATTACCTAACACATCCGGTGCGAAAACAGCACAAGAAGCTGTTTTTGCGGCTCGTTTAGCCAAAGAAGCTTTTGGTACCCATTGGATTAAATTAGAAATTCATCCTGATACTAAATATTTATTACCTGATCCTATTGAAACTCTTAAAGCTGCTGACATTCTTGTAAAAGAAGGTTTTGTTGTTTTGCCCTACTGCAGTGCTGATCCTGTTTTATGTCGTCGTTTAGAAGAAATTGGCTGTGCCGCTGTGATGCCTTTAGGCTCTCCTATTGGCTCTAATCAAGGATTACAGACTCGTGATTTCCTACGAATTATCATCGAACAAGCCTCTATTCCTGTTGTTGTTGACGCGGGCATTGGCGCACCAAGCCATGCTCTTGAAGCTTTAGAATTAGGTGCAGATGCCGTATTAGTGAATACCGCGATTGCTGTTGCTAAAAATCCTATTTTAATGGCACAAGCATTTAAAGCAGCGCTCGATGCTGGTGAACTTGCTCGACAATCTGGTCTTGCGACACCTGCTTCTGTCGTCAATATGCAAGCACAAGCCTCCAGTCCATTAACCCAATACTTGGGGGCATTCTAATGGAAACATTTTCGGATTATTGGCAACAACTTGACTGGGATGACATTACATTAAAACTCAATAGTAAAACCAATGCGGATATTGAAGCCGCATTAAATCGCCACATTCTTACACTTGATGATTTTATGGCGCTAATTTCGCCTGCGGGTCGGCATTACTTAGAGCCTATGGCTCAACGTGCTCAACAACTCACGCGACAACGTTTCGGCAACGTTGTGGGGTTGTATGTTCCACTTTACCTTTCTAATTTATGTGCAAATGACTGTACTTATTGTGGTTTCTCAATGAGCAATGCCATTAAACGTAAAACATTAAATGAAAGTGAGATCATTGCCGAATGTAATAGCATCAGACAATTAGGCTTTGATAGCCTGCTATTAGTAACCGGTGAGCATCAAAGAAAAGTGGGTATGGATTATTTTCGCCAATATATCCCCCTTATTCGAGAGAATTTCAGTTCATTGATGATGGAAGTTCAACCCCTTGCAACAGAAGAATATGCCGAGTTAAAAACACTCGGTATTGATGGTGTCATGGTTTATCAAGAAACCTATCATGAACCCACTTATCAGCTTCATCATCTAAAAGGTAAAAAACAGGACTTCCATTGGCGATTACAAACGCCAGATAGATTAGGGCAAGCTGGAATTGATAAAATCGGTTTAGGTGCATTAATTGGTCTTTCAAGCCAGTGGCGTAGCGATTGTTATATGGTGGCAGAACATCTCTTATTTTTACAAAAACGCTATTGGAAAAGTCGTTATTCAATCTCTTTTCCCCGTTTACGCCCTTGTGCTGGTGGACTAAGCCCCGCATCAGTAATGAGTGAAGCAGAGTTAGTTCAATTGATCTGTGCTTTTCGTATTTTGGCACCTGATGTTGAGCTTTCACTATCAACCCGTGAATCTCCGTATTTTCGTGATAATACAGTACCATTAGCGATAAATAACATTAGTGCAGGTTCTAAAACTCAACCTGGCGGGTATTCTGATAGTCATGAAGAATTAGAACAATTCTCTCCAAATGATAATCGCCATGTTAATGATGTGATTAACGCATTAAAAGAGCGAGGATTACAACCCGTATGGAAAGACTGGGATAATTACTTGGGTCGTTAATTAAAGTTTAAATAATATAAAACCGCCTTTAGTTTATTTAATTACAAATAATAAAGGCGGTTTTTATTATATTTTAGATAAAAAATCATAATTTCATTCCACTCAAACAAAAAATAAAACATATCTATTTATTATTAGGTTTCACTCAAATTCGATAGTTAATTACAGTGATTCAAACTGTATTTAAACATCTTTATGATTAAATAAGGATAATTTTATGAGTGAAAAAAAACTACCAAACTATGAATATTCAGATCTTTTAAAAAGAAATATTTGTCCTATATGTGCAAAAATGGATTGCCCTTTCTTGACTGAAAGTAAACATGGAAAAGAGATGATGGAGGCTTATCGCTCTGGCGATTTTGGAAGAGCAAAAAAGATATATGTTCAACGATGTGCTCAATTCCATGGCATGATGAAGTTTCATTTAGATAAGGCGATAAAAACGTATGACGATATTGTAAGTGTATTCACCTCTCCGGCAACCACGCCATTACCAAATAAATTAACGACTGCAACTCAAGCCGCTTGGAATAATCTTAAACTCGGTACAACAATTCAAGCATCAACTGCAGCACCTATAGCCATAGTGGCACCATCCTTACCTATTACAACCTCTTCAAGCGCAGGTGCTGTTGAAAGTTTAGGTACAATATTGGGGAGATCACTTGGCCTTGGCTTAGGCTTAATGCTCTATTCGAAACCAGCAGGTAAAGGAAGTGATTTTTACCCTAATACTATTTATCGCCCTGTAGATATTAACGCCAGACTAACCCCCGAAGCACGAATACTGAATATTCCTGAACGAAATATATTAAATGATATTGCTAAACGAGCAGGGACGATTAAAACAACGGCTATTTTTGTCGAGACAAGCATAAATGGTGCAAAACAAATTGATCTTATTAAAACAGAAAAACCAGTACAAACACGTGTTATAGAAGCACGTAAAACAGTAGAAGCTGGTGTCTTTTCATTTAAGCCGGATAAAGATAAACAAGAACATAAAGTATTAATAGGCACATCTGCCATTTTAAAAGGGACACCATTATCAGAACCAGAACGGCATAAATATATTCCTGAAAAAATATATGATATTCCCCGTTTTGACGATTTGCCATTAGAAAGCACTAAATTTTTTACGCAAGAAGAGAAAGGCATATATACTAATAAAGAGCCTTTAATTCTTGTTTTTCCACAAGCAACGGGAATAAGCCCCATTTATATTTCTGCGGGAAAAAAAGATAAAATCCGCCAAGGTGTTAAAGAAAAAGGTCACGATTACCATCCCGCACCAAAAACCGAAGAAATTAAAGGATTTGGAGAGTTAAAAGAAGGAAAATGGAAAACACCTAAACAAGGAGGTGGTGGCAAACGTAAACGTTGGTTTGGAGATAAAGGTCGCAAAATCTATGAATGGGATTCCCAACATGGTGAAATCGAAGGCTATCGCGCCAGCGATGGGCAACATATTGGAGTATTTGATCCTAAAACAGGTAATCAGATTAAGCCTGCAGATCCTAAGCGTAATATAAAAAAATATCTGTAACCTATAAGGGAAATAAAATTATGGGATTAAAAGTATATTTACAATGGTTTGATAAAAAAAATGAAGATTTTATTGGAAATGAATATTCAGTTGATTTAGGTGATGACGATACTATTATTGAAGAAACTATTAATCCTGATATAAACATTATAAATAATGGTGGATTTGATGTTATTTCAGATTGGGCTCCTTCTCTTCAAAAACACATAAATCATAAAATAGAATTAGATAAATATGATTATCAAGTTGCATTTGAATATCGAGATAAATGGTAATTAATCACTCTGTTATAAAATATGAATACTCCTCTTAAATGATAGAAAGGAGTATTCTATTTATAATAAACACATAAAGAGATAAAATAAAAAATTATTCTAATAAATTATTGGTATTTTATTAATTAATAAAAGTTATTGATTATATTTACTATACTATCACTAATAATTTAATTTCGTGTACACTTAAACCAGTCATTCGTTCGATAAAAGGAAGATCAAAGTTCTTTTTTAATAATTTTTGTGCCAATTCTAATTGCACTTCCATGCTAAATTTGGATTGCCAGCTTACAGAAAAAAATGAATTTTTATCACTAAAAAATCATCATAATTATCTGAAAAATATAAGTTATTTATTGATCTTAACTGAATACGTAATAGAGAAATAAAAAATACCTTCAATAAATATCAAAGGTATTTTTTAATATTATAAATTTTCTTTTTAATTATTTATCAACAACAATATTCTCATTCACCACTTCATATTCATCATTACCCACCATCCTCGCAAATTTCTCAATAGGATCTGTACTCAACGCATATAGCCGCTTTAAAGCATAAGGGGGATCACCTAAACGTACTTTTCCTTGTCGTGTCGTCACTGCCAATGTCATTCCTGATGCTTTAGTTGCATTAATTGCTCTTTGGTTATAACCACCAAAAGGATATGCAAAAGCGTATTGATGTGGGTTTAATAATCGTAAAACACGCTGGGAGCGCTGTAAATCTAATACGATACTATGAGATTGGCGACTAAATATAATGGGTTTTTTATTATTATCTAAACGATGTAAAAAATGAGAATGTGACTGAATATCAAAAACATCTCGACTTGATTTCAGTGCCTGCCAACTCATAAACTGTAATGAATTAGGTGCCCATTTGGGCGTTTTAGATTTTATACGTGATGAAATAACAAATAATGTTGCTCTCTGGCCATTTTCTTTTAAAAGTGGATAGGCATAGCGATAAACAGATTGTAAACCATCATCAAATGTTAACGCGACAGCTCGTCCCGGCAAATTAATACTTTTATTTAGATAGCCTGCAACTTGATTTAGTGAAAGCGTTTCATATCCGGCTTCTTTTAAATAATTCATCTGCTCTGTAAAGGCAGTTAATGATGTTGTTGTTGATGTATGACGAAAATTATGATTTTCCGTTACTTTGAGAATATGGTGATAAGTAAGTATCGGTATCCCTAAATCAGGTTTTACATCCTTTGATGAAATATAACCTAAACGGTCACCTAAAGAGACCTCAAACCAATTGATTTCACTTCCATTAGTATCTTCTTTAATTGTGCGTGATAGCACGGGATAACGTAAATTGGATAAGAGTGTCGCTATTTGTGGGCTAGCAATATCTTTATCACTATAGATGGGGGTATTTTTTGTTGTGATCAGATATTCATAGATAGGGTAATCGGTTTTCTTCGTGCTATCTAATAAGAAACGTATTTTCTTATCAGCCGAAATAGAAGCAATATCTTCAAAATAACCATCTTCTAAATAACCAGCTTCCAAATAACCTTGGGCATTTCCAAATTGTATTTTATGGTAATTATTTATCGCATCTGAAACATAAAATCCCTGATTAGGATATAGCTCAGCAACAGGTCTTAATTTATTACCAATAAAAGCATATAAGGTTTTTTGCTGACGAACCTGCATCAATGTTGTGGTCGGAGTTTCTAAATCCCATTGTGTTTCTGTTGGTATTTCCCTTTCTAAAGGGGTTGCAAAAGCAAGACCAGTAAAAATAAAAAATAGGATAATCAATCCGTTAGTTATTATTCTCATCATTTCGCCTACTTATTGTAGAACAGAAACAAAAAATGCCCTCACAATGGAGGGCATTTCAATCTAATCTAAATTAGATTTTAGTCTTTTAATCCACCAAAACCAGCATTCAGTAATTCTGCTAAGTTAGCAGATGCTTCATCAGCACTGATTGTTGTTTCAGTTTCATCTGTCGGCAGTTGTGATTGACGACGCTTCATACGATCTTGGTGATACGCATATCCAGTACCAGCTGGGATCAAGCGACCAACAATAACGTTTTCTTTCAAGCCACGTAATTCATCACGTTTACCCGCTACCGCAGCTTCCGTCAGAACACGAGTTGTTTCTTGGAACGATGCAGCAGAGATGAAGGATTCAGTTGCCAGAGATGCTTTCGTGATACCTAACAGGTCACGAGCATACGTTGCTGGTACTTTACCATCATCTTCCAGAACACGGTTTGATACTTTAACGCGAGCGTATTCAACCTGTTCACCTTCGAGGAACTCAGAGCTTCCTGCGTTCGCAATGGTGACTTTACGTAGCATCTGACGAACGATAACTTCGATGTGTTTATCGTTAATCTTAACGCCTTGTAAACGGTAAACTTCCTGTACTTCGTTAGTGATATAGCGAGTAACCGCGTGAACACCACGTAAGCGCAGAATGTCGTGTGGTGACTCTGGACCATCGGAGATAACATCACCGCGTTCCACAACCTCACCCTCGAATACGTTAAGCTGACGCCATTTAGGGATCATCTCTTCGTATGCATCGCTACCGTCTAATGGAGAAATAACTAGACGACGTTTACCTTTAGTCTCTTTACCGAACGATACAATACCGCTGATTTCAGCAAGGATTGCAGGCTCTTTCGGACGACGAGCTTCAAACAGGTCAGCAACACGTGGCAGACCACCGGTGATATCTTTAGTACCGCCAGATTCTTGTGGAATACGCGCTAAAGTGTCACCTGCGTTAATTGTAATGCCATCGTCTAACTGAACAATTGCTTTACCTGGCAGGAAGTACTGTGCTGGCATATCAGTATTCGGGATCAATACATCTTTGCCTTGTGCATCAGTGATGCGCAATGCTGGACGTAAATCTTTACCGCTACCTGTACGCTCTGCTGAATCCAGAACAACCAGTGAAGAAAGACCTGTTAATTCATCTGTTTGACGTGTGATAGTTTGACCATCAACCATGTCAGCAAAACGAATGATACCAGATACTTCACTCACAACTGGCATTGTATGTGGATCCCAGTTAGCAACAGTTTCGCCACCGTTAACCGCTTCGCCATCACCTTTCGCTAATTGAGCACCGTAAGGCACTTTGTAGCTTTCTTTCGTACGACCGAATTCGTCAATTAAACGTAATTCAGTGTTACGAGAAGTGATAACTAATTTACCTGCAGTATTGGTAATGAATTTCGCATTGAACAGCTTCAGAGTACCTTTATTACGTACTTGAATGCTAGATTCTGCTGCCGCACGAGATGCCGCACCACCGATGTGGAACGTACGCATCGTTAACTGTGTACCTGGTTCACCGATTGACTGTGCCGCGATAACACCGATAGCTTCACCTTTGTTGATGATATGACCACGAGCAAGGTCACGACCATAACATTTAGCACATACACCGAAGTCTGTGTTACAGGTTACAACTGAACGTACTTTCACGCTGTCAACTGAGTTTTCTTCTAACAGGTCACACAGTTTTTCGTTTAACAGGGTGTTACGTGGAACAAGAATATCGGCAGTACCTGGTTTCAGAATATCTTCCGCAGCCACACGACCTAATACACGTTCACGCAGTGGCTCTTTAACATCACCACCTTCGATAACCGGAGTCATCATAACACCTTCGGTTGTACCACAGTCGTCTTCTGTTACGACTAAGTCTTGTGCAACGTCAACTAAACGACGAGTCAAGTAACCGGAGTTTGCTGTTTTCAGTGCGGTATCCGCAAGACCTTTACGAGCACCGTGGGTTGAGATGAAGTACTGGAGTACGTTCAGACCTTCACGGAAGTTCGCTGTGATTGGTGTCTCGATGATTGAGCCATCTGGCTTAGCCATCAGACCACGCATACCTGCTAACTGACGGATCTGAGCTGCAGAACCACGAGCACCGGAGTCAGCCATCATAAAGATGCTGTTGAAAGATACTTGTTGTTCTTCTTCACCATTACGGTTAATAACGGTTTCAGTAGACAGGTTTTCCATCATCGCTTTTGCTACGCGCTCATTCGCCGCAGCCCAAATATCGATAACTTTGTTATAACGTTCGCCCGCTGTTACCAGACCGGATTGGAACTGTTCCTGAATTTCTGCAACTTCTGCTTCTGCTTCTGCAATGATCTCTGCTTTTTTAGCAGGGATAACCATGTCATCGATACCTACTGAAGCACCTGAACGTGCTGCGTAAGCAAAACCGGTATACATGATTTGGTCAGCAAAAATAACGGTCGGTTTCAAACCTAATACGCGATAACAGGTATTGAGCATTTTAGAAATTGCTTTTTTACCTAATGGTTGGTTAACCAGCGCGTAAGGTAGGCCTCTTGGTACGATCATCCATAAAATAGCTCGGCCGACAGTTGTGTCTTTTAAGCTAGTTTCAGTAGTGATATTACCTTCGCCATCTTTGATCTCTTCAGTGATACGTACTTTAACGCGTGCGTGTAAAGAGGCTAAACCAGCGCGATAAACGCGTTCAGCTTCTTTAGGACCACTTAGCACCATGCCTTCACCTTTGGCATTGATGCAGTCACGAGTCATGTAGTAAAGACCTAATACAACGTCCTGTGAAGGAACGATGATTGGGTCACCACTTGCTGGAGACAGGATGTTATTTGTTGACATCATCAGCGCACGAGCTTCTAACTGTGCTTCTAATGTCAATGGTACGTGAACCGCCATTTGGTCACCATCGAAGTCGGCGTTGTATGCCGCACAAACGAGTGGGTGTAACTGAATAGCTTTACCTTCGATAAGGATTGGTTCAAATGCCTGAATACCTAAACGGTGAAGTGTTGGTGCACGGTTTAGCATTACTGGGTGTTCGCGGATAACTTCATCTAAGATATCCCAAACAACCGCTTCTTCGCGCTCAACCATTTTTTTAGCGGCTTTGATTGTTGTCGCTAAACCACGGGTTTCCAGTTTTCCGTAAATAAATGGTTTGAATAACTCAAGAGCCATTTTCTTCGGTAGACCACACTGATGCAGACGCAAGTATGGACCAACGGTGATTACAGAACGACCAGAATAGTCAACACGTTTACCTAACAGGTTTTGACGGAAACGACCTTGTTTACCTTTGATCATATCAGCCAAAGATTTCAGAGGACGTTTGTTAGAACCTGTAATCGCACGACCACGACGACCGTTATCTAATAACGCATCCACAGACTCTTGTAACATACGTTTTTCGTTACGTACGATAATGTCTGGAGCTGCTAAATCGAGCAGGCGTTTTAAACGGTTGTTACGGTTGATCACACGACGATATAAATCGTTCAGGTCAGATGTCGCAAAACGACCGCCATCAAGTGGAACCAGTGGACGTAAGTCTGGTGGTAACACAGGCAGTACAGTTAAGATCATCCACTCAGGTTTATTGCCTGATTGCATGAATGCTTCAAGTAACTTGATACGTTTAGTCAGTTTCTTACGTTTGGTTTCAGAGTTAGTTTCATTTAACTCTTCGCGCAGCGTTTCACACTCTTGTTCCAGATCCATGCTCTGTAACAGGTTCTGAACAGCTTCTGCACCCATCTTCGCATCAAATTCGTCACCGAACTCTTCTAATGCATCAAGATATTGCTCTTCTGTTAAGATTTGCCCGCGCTCAAGGCTGGTCATCCCGCCTTCAACAACAACGTAAGATTCAAAATACAGTACACGTTCAATATCGCGCAGTGGCATATCCAGCAGCAGACCGATACGGGACGGCAGTGATTTCAAGAACCAAATGTGAGCAACTGGAGAAGCTAATTCGATGTGACCCATACGTTCACGACGAACTTTAGTTTGTGTAACTTCAACGCCACACTTCTCACAGATAACACCACGGTGTTTTAAACGTTTGTATTTACCACACAAACATTCGTAATCTTTTACTGGTCCGAAAATACGGGCACAGAAAAGACCGTCACGTTCTGGTTTGAACGTACGGTAGTTAATTGTTTCTGGCTTTTTAACTTCACCAAATGACCATGAACGGATCATATCAGGTGATGCCAGAGCAATTTTGATCGCATCAAACTCTTCGGTCTTGGTTTGCGCTTTCAGAAACTTTAATAAGTCTTTCACGAAATGGCTCCTGTCGGAGTTAGACCTGCCAGGCAAATGACCCCTGTCATTCACCCCTTTAAACCAGTGTAGTCACTGTTTGACAGACTGCCATTTCTAGCAGTCTGTCTATATGGAATACGTTATTCGTCTTCCAATTCGATGTTGATACCCAGTGAACGGATCTCTTTCAACAATACGTTGAACGACTCTGGCATACCTGGTTCCATCTGATGGTTACCATCAACGATGTTTTTGTACATTTTGGTACGACCGTTAACGTCATCCGACTTAACAGTAAGCATTTCTTGGAGAGTATAAGCTGCACCGTATGCTTCCAGTGCCCACACTTCCATCTCCCCGAAACGCTGTCCACCAAACTGCGCTTTACCACCAAGAGGTTGCTGAGTAACTAAGCTGTACGAACCGGTAGAACGGGCGTGCATCTTATCATCAACTAAGTGGTTCAGTTTCAGCATGTACATGTAACCAACAGTTACTGGACGCTCAAATTGTTCACCTGTACGACCATCGAAAAGTGTAATCTGACCAGAAGTTGGAAGATCAGCTAATTTCAGCATCTCTTTAATTTCCATTTCTTCTGCACCATCGAACACTGGTGTTGCGGTTGGCATACCTTTTTTCAGGTTTTCAGCCAGACGTAACACTTCTTCATCGCTGAAGGTGTCCAGATCAACTTTCTGACGAGGTGCCATACCCAGATCGTAAGCTTTCTGGATAAATTCACGTAACTTAGCAACTTCTTGTTGCTGTTTCAGCATCGCGTTGATCTTATCACCGATACCTTTAGCAGCCATACCCAAGTGAGTTTCAAGGATCTGACCGATGTTCATACGTGATGGTACACCTAGTGGGTTCAGTACGAGGTCTACTGGATTACCGTTTTCATCGTATGGCATGTCTTCAATTGGGTTAATCTTAGAGATAACACCCTTGTTACCATGACGACCCGCCATCTTATCACCAGGTTGGATCTGACGTTTAACTGCCAGGTAAACCTTAACGATTTTCAGCACGCCTGGTGCTAAATCATCGCCTTGAGTGATTTTACGACGTTTGGCTTCCAGTTTTTTCGCGAACTCAGCTTTCAGTTCATCATACTGTTCAGCTAATTGTTCTAACTGGTTTTGCTTCTCTTCATCCGCAATACCCAGCTCTAACCAACGTTCACGAGGTAATTTATCTAATTTCTCAGCTTCAATACCGCCAGCAATCAGAACACCACGGATACGAGCGAATAGACCAGCTTCAAAGATACGCAGTTCTTCAGTTAAGTCTTTCTTAACTTCACGTAACTGTGATTCTTCGATTTCTAATGCACGTTTATCTTTTTCTACGCCATCACGGGTGAAGACTTGTACGTCGATAACTGTACCAGACACACCATTAGGAACACGTAGAGAAGAATCTTTAACATCAGACGCTTTTTCACCGAAGATAGCACGTAGCAGTTTCTCTTCTGGAGTCAGTTGAGTTTCACCTTTAGGTGTTACTTTACCAACCAGAATGTCACCACCTTTCACTTCAGCACCGATATAAACGATACCTGATTCATCCAGTTTAGATAACGCTGCTTCACCGACGTTCGGGATATCAGCAGTGATCTCTTCAGGCCCTAACTTAGTATCACGAGAGACACAAGCGAGTTCTTGAATGTGGATAGTAGTGAAACGGTCTTCTTGAACAACACGCTCAGATACAAGGATGGAGTCCTCGTAGTTATAACCATTCCATGGCATAAATGCCACGCGCATGTTTTGACCTAATGCTAACTCACCAAGGTCTGTTGAAGGACCATCAGCTAACACGTCACCGCGATCAACAGGTTCACCTAAAGATACGCAAGGAGTTTGGTTAATACATGTGTTCTGGTTAGAACGGGTGTATTTAGTCAAGCTGTAGATATCGATGCCCGCTTCACCAGCGTAAGTTTCTTCTTCGTTAACTTTGATAACGATACGAGAAGCATCAACATACTGAACAACACCGCCACGTTTAGCAACCGCAGTAACACCGGAGTCAACCGCTACAGCACGTTCCATACCTGTACCTACTAGTGGTTTATCACCACGAAGTGTAGGAACAGCCTGACGTTGCATGTTCGCACCCATCAATGCACGGTTGGCGTCATCGTGTTCAAGGAATGGGATCAGTGAAGCACCGACAGAAACAACCTGTTGGGTTGAAACGTCCATGTACTGAACTTGGTCACGACTAAATAAGCTTGACTCACCTTTATGACGGCAAGTAACTAATTCTTCAACGAAGTGATTGTCATCGTCTAATACGGAGTTAGCCTGAGCAATGATGAAGTTACCTTCTTCGATTGCAGACAGATAGTGAATTTCATCTGTTACAGCGTTGTTTTCAACAACACGGTAAGGCGTTTCAAGGAAACCGTACTCGTTAGTCTGTGCATAAACAGATAATGAGTTGATAAGACCGATGTTTGGACCTTCAGGCGTTTCGATTGGGCACACACGACCGTAGTGAGTTGGGTGTACGTCTCGAACTTCAAAGCCTGCACGTTCACGGGTCAAACCACCTGGGCCTAATGCAGAAATACGACGTTTGTGCGTAATTTCTGATAGCGGGTTATTCTGATCCATAAACTGTGATAACTGGCTAGAGCCAAAGAATTCTTTGACAGCAGCAGAAATCGGTTTTGCGTTGATCATATCTTGTGGCATTAATGCATCAAGATCGCCTAAAGACAGACGCTCTTTAACTGCACGTTCAACACGCACCAGACCAACACGGAATTGGTTTTCAGCCATTTCGCCAACAGAACGAATACGACGGTTACCTAAGTGGTCGATATCATCCACTTCACCTTTACCATTACGGATATCAATCAGTTTTTTCATTACTTCAATGATATCTTCTTGGCTCAGGATGCCAGAACCTTCAACTTCGTCACGGCTTAACGAACGGTTGAACTTCATACGACCTACAGCAGAAAGATCATAACGATCTTCAGAGAAGAATAAGTTCTCAAATAAGTTTTCTGCAGCTTCGCGTGTAGGTGGTTCACCAGGACGCATCATGCGATAGATTTCGACTAACGCGCTTAAACGATCGTTTGTAGGATCGACGCGAACAGTTTCTGAAATATAAGCACCATGATCTAAGTCATTGGTAAACAGAGTTTCAATTGTTTTATGACCAGCTTGACTTAAGCGAGCTAACACATCTAAAGAGATTTCCATGTTAGCAGCACAAATCAGTTCACCTGTCGCTTCATCAATATAGTCACGAGCAACCACTTTACCTGCAATGTATTCAACAGGTACTTCAATGCGGTCAACTTGCTCTTTTTCTAATTGACGAATATGGCGAGCGGTAATACGACGGCCTTTTTCGACATACACTTTGCCGTTTGCTTCAATATCAAATGAAGCAGTTTCACCACGCAGACGTTCAGGCACTAATGTCATCATCAGCTTGTTGTTGCTGATTTCAAACAGTGTTTTTTCGAAGAATAATCCTAAGATTTCTTCAGTGCTGTAGTTCATTGCGCGTAAAATGATAGTCGCAGGTAATTTACGGCGACGGTCAATACGGACAAAAAGGTTATCTTTAGGGTCGAATTCGAAGTCTAACCATGAGCCACGATAAGGGATAATACGTGCGTTATACAGTACCTTACCTGAAGAGTGTGTTTTACCTTTGTCACTATCAAAGAACACACCAGGGCTACGGTGTAACTGGGAAACGATAACACGCTCAGTACCATTGATAACAAAAGTACCATTATCGGTCATTAATGGGATTTCACCCATATAGACTTCTTGTTCTTTGATGTCTTTAACGGTGCCTTCTGGGGCTTCACGTTCATAAATGACTAGACGCAGTTTTACACGCAGAGGTGCTGAGTAAGTTACACCGCGGATCTGACATTCTTTAACATCAAAAACAGGCTCGCCTAAGCGGTAGCTGACATATTGTAATTCAGCATTACCACTGTAGCTTTGGATAGGAAATACGGAACGGAAAGCTGCTTCCAGACCGTTTTGACCATCAGGATCTTGCTCGATGAACTTCTGGAACGAGTCAAGTTGGATAGAAAGGAGATAGGGAACATCCAGAACTTGTGGACGTTTACCAAAATCCTTACGAATACGTTTTTTCTCGGTATAGGAGTAAACCATAGGGTTCCTCAGCTCGCTGAAAAGTGACCCACTCTGCCTGTCCTTAACTTTTTAAGGATGGCTCGACATTCTGCTAACACTATTTTTTTGTAGGTAGGAAAACAACTATTTTCCGAATATTCATTGCTATTACTCTTAAATCATTTCATTGTGTCGAGCTCACTACCGAGCTTTCGAGAACGTGGATCGTAGTGATTAACACAGTATATTAAGTCGTCAATAGCAAAAAATATTGAAGTAATGAGACACCAAAAAAGTGTGAAAAAGTGACTCTTACCTTACAGCGCAAAAAGGCTGGTGACCAAAAAATCACCAGCCATCAGCCGTTAGGCTGCACTCTGGGAAGTTAAATTATTTAACTTCAACCTCAGCGCCTGCTTCTTCCAGAGCTTTCTTCAGAGCTTCAGCATCATCTTTGCTTACGCCTTCTTTCAGAGCTGCTGGTGCAGATTCTACTAAGTCTTTAGCTTCTTTCAGGCCAAGACCGGTAGCGCCACGTACTGCTTTGATTACTGCTACTTTGTTACCGCCGATAGCTTTCAGGATAACGTCAAATTCAGTTTTCTCTTCAGCAGCTTCTGCTGGACCCGCAGCAACAGCAACAGCTGCAGCAGCAGATACACCGAATTTTTCTTCCATCATAGAGATCAGTTCAACAACGTCCATTACAGACATTTCAGCAACTGCGTTTAAGATATCGTCTTTAGAAATAGACATAACAAGTGTTCCTAAAATTCAGAAAAAGTTTATACGTAAATAAAGCAACGAAGAAATTGGCTATTAAGCAGCTTCTTTCTGATCGCGCAGAGCAGCCAGAGTGCGAACCAATTTGCCTGCAGAGGCTTCTTTCATGGTTGCCATCAGGCGTGCGATTGCTTCATCGTAAGTTGGGAGTGTAGCCAGACGATCGATGTTCGAACCTGGGATAAACTCACCTTCAAAGGCAGCCGCTTTAATCTCGAATGCTGGGTTCGCTTTCGCGAATTCTTTGAACAGACGAGCTGCAGCGCCCGGATGTTCAGCAGAAAATGCAATCAAGGTTGGACCAACAAATGCATCTTTCAGTACTTCATAAGAAGTACCTTCAACAGCACGACGCAGAAGTGTGTTACGTACTACACGTACAGTAACGCCAGCTTCACGACATGCTTTACGCAGTTCGGTCATTTTAGCTACAGTAACGCCACGGGAATCCGCAACAACTGCAGAAAGCGCACCTTTGGCAACTTCGCTGACTTCAGCAACAATCGCTTGTTTGTCTTGAAGATTTAGTGCCATTAGCTTCTTGCTCCTGGATTAACCGAGTAAAAACTCGGGACTCACATCACTTATGACCACAATGGTATAAGCGCTAAAACACGGTGAGTAGAATCCAGAATATATAATTCTTTATTGGCTCTCTCACCGTCTACGCAGGAAAATTAAGTAATTACTTACACCTGCGGTCTTGGACGGGGTCTGGATAGGCCAGACTCCAACCGAAATTCAGAGAATTTAGTTATGCAGACTTAAATAAAATACCACATAGCTAAACTCAAGGCGTCAAATTCTATACAAATTTGACGCCAAGGTAAAGTCTTTTATGACTTTAGTCTAATCTAAGATTAAACTGTCGCGCTCAAGCTAGCTTGATCAATAGCAACACCTGCACCCATAGTGGTAGACAGGCTTACTTTCTTGATATAAACGCCTTTCGCTGCTGATGGTTTTGCTTTTTTCAGAGCAACCAGCAGAGCTTCTAAGTTTTCTTTCAACTGAGCTTCGTTGAAATCAACTTTACCGATAGTGGTATGGATAATACCATTTTTGTCGTTACGGTAACGAACCTGACCAGCTTTAGCATTTTTAACTGCTTCAGCAACGTTAGGAGTTACAGTACCCACTTTCGGGTTTGGCATTAAGCCACGTGGGCCAAGGATTTGACCTAATTGACCTACAACGCGCATTGCATCTGGAGATGCGATAACAACGTCGAAGTCCATTTCGCCAGCTTTAACTTTAGCAGCTAAGTCGTCCATACCGACTAATTCAGCGCCTGCTTCTTTAGCAGCTTCTGCATTTGCACCTTGTGCGAATACAGCAACGCGAACTGAACGGCCAGTACCGTGTGGAAGTACAGTTGCACCACGAACGTTTTGATCTGATTTACGTGCATCGATGCCAAGGTTAACAGCAACGTCAACGCTTTCAACGAATTTAGCAGTAGCCAGTTCTTTCAGTAAAGCAACAGCTTCAGTAATTTCGTACTGTTTAGTTACTTCAACTTTCTCACGGATATTGCGCATGCGCTTGGTTAGTTTAGCCATCAGATTAATCCTCCACTACCAGGCCCATGGAACGAGCAGTACCTTCGATTGAACGCATCATAGCTTCAACGTCAGCACCAGTCAGGTCCGCAGCTTTAGTTTCTGCGATTTCACGAACTTGAGCAGAAGTAATTTTACCTACTTTCTCTTTGTTCGGTTTGCCAGAACCTGATTTCACGCCCGCAGCTTTCTTCAGCAGAACTGCTGCTGGAGGAGTTTTGGTAACGAAAGTGAAAGAACGGTCAGCATAAACTGTAATAACAACAGGAATTGGTAAACCTTTTTCTACGCTTTCAGTTTTAGCGTTGAATGCTTTACAGAATTCCATGATGTTAACACCTTGTTGACCCAGAGCTGGACCAACTGGTGGACTTGGATTAGCCATACCTGCAGAAACTTGCAGTTTGATATAGGCTTGGACTTTCTTAGCCATTAATTAATTCCTCAATTTGGGTATATCGCCCGGCTAGGGCTCCCCGATTTTACTTTGTTTTGCCTTATAGCAAAACAACTCAAAACGAAAGGTGGAAAATTGTAGATAACTTTTCCACCTTTTGCAAGAAAGCAACGTAAAAAGGTTTAACCTTTTTCAACCTGACTAAAGTCTAACTCAACTGGTGTTGCACGACCGAAGATTGATACAGAGACTTTTAAGCGGCTTTTTTCGTAATCAACTTCTTCAACAACACCGTTAAAGTCAGCGAATGGACCATCGCTAACACGAACCATTTCACCTGGTTCAAACAGTGTTTTAGGACGTGGTTTATCACCAACTTGTTGTAAGCGATTCATAATCGCATCAACTTCTTTATCGCTAATTGGTGCAGGTCTGTCAGACGTTCCGCCAATGAATCCCATAACACGAGGTACATTACGTACTAAGTGCCAAGTTGCATCATTCATGACCATTTGGACAAGAACATAGCCTGGGAAAAATTTACGCTCACTTTTGCGACGTTGACCGCTACGGATCTCAACCACTTCTTCGGTTGGAACCATAACTTCGCCGAATGAGTCTTCCATTTCGTTTAATTTGATATGTTCACGCAGAGACTGTGCAACACGGCCTTCAAAGCCCGAAAATGCCTGAATGACATACCAGCGTTTTTTTGGAGAATCAGTCATGAACACCTCACAGGCCAGTAATAAATGAAACAAAACGAACCAGAATGCCATCCAGTCCCCAAAGAACTAATGACACAATAGCCGTCACTGCAGCAACAATCAGGGTTGTTTGCAATGTTTCTTGACGTGTTGGCCATACTACTTTACGCATTTCAATGCGCGCTTCGCGAGCAAATGCTAATGTTGCTTTACCTTGTGTTGTCCACAACGCGATCCCACCCGCTGCTACGAACAAAGCAACAACAGCTAAAGCTCGTAACGCTAGGTTAAATTCACGGTAAAGATAGTTGCCACCCACTGCTACTGCCAGCAATAAAACGGTAATGATCCACTTAGCGATATCACCACCGCGTTTGCTATCTTGAGCTCCGCTATTCGCACTCATAAATTAACCTGTCATATGATGTAAATAAATAGCCAGCTTGCCTCGCAAGAGCAAAACAAATCAGACTAACCATAAAATCAACTATGATTGCATCTGACACAGTGTCATATCTCTATGACATTCGTATCTGCAAGATACTGGACTCGATTCGTTGTATCAGAGCCTATCTCACCAATAATTTCCATCAAACTAGTGATGAGATAGGTTCTTTTTCAAACAACGCATAAAAAGGGCATCAATTGATGCCCTTCTCTAGGAGAATTACGCGAGTAATTAACCTAATACTTTAGCAACAACGCCCGCACCTACTGTACGGCCACCTTCACGGATAGCGAAACGTAAACCGTCGTCCATCGCGATTGGGTGAATCAGTTCAACGATCATGTTGATGTTGTCACCTGGCATTACCATTTCTACGCCTTCTGGTAATTCGATAGTACCAGTTACGTCAGTTGTACGGAAGTAGAACTGTGGACGGTAGCCTTTGAAGAATGGAGTATGACGACCACCTTCATCTTTGCTCAGAATATAAACTTCTGATTCGAATTTAGTGTGTGGCTTGATTGAACCTGGTTTAGCCAGTACTTGTCCACGTTCGATTTCTTCACGTTTAGTACCACGCAGCAGAACACCTACGTTCTCACCTGCACGACCTTCGTCAAGTAATTTACGGAACATTTCAACGCCAGTACAAGTTGTTTTAACTGTTGGTTTGATACCAACGATTTCAACTTCTTCACCAACTTTAACAACACCACGCTCAACACGACCCGTTACTACTGTACCACGGCCTGAGATTGAGAATACGTCTTCGATTGGTAACAGGAATGGTTTGTCAATTGCACGCTCTGGTTCTGGGATGTATGAATCCAGTGCTTCTGCTAATTCAACAATTTTTGCTTCCCACTCAGCTTCGCCTTCCAGTGCTTTCAGCGCTGAACCACGGATTACTGGAGTGTCGTCACCTGGGAAATCGTATTGAGACAGAAGTTCACGAACTTCCATTTCTACTAATTCCAGTAACTCTTCATCATCTACCATGTCACATTTGTTCAGGAATACGATGATGTAAGGAACACCAACCTGACGACCTAACAGGATGTGCTCACGAGTTTGTGGCATTGGGCCATCAGTCGCAGCAACTACCAGGATAGCTCCGTCCATTTGCGCAGCACCAGTGATCATGTTTTTAACATAGTCGGCGTGACCTGGGCAGTCTACGTGTGCGTAGTGACGAGTTGGAGTATCGTATTCTACGTGTGAAGTAGAGATGGTGATACCACGAGCTTTTTCTTCTGGTGCGTTATCGATTTGATCGAATGCACGAGCAGCACCACCGTAAGTTTTAGCTAAAACTGTAGTGATTGCAGCAGTCAGAGTTGTTTTACCGTGGTCAACGTGGCCGATAGTACCAACGTTAACGTGCGGTTTGGAACGTTCAAATTTTTCTTTAGACACGACTATATTCCTTAATATCGCTCCCTCTTATTAGAGGGAGCGTAAACTAAATTGAACTCGAAAGGATCTTATTTCGCTTTACGAGCTTCGATAATAGCCTGAGCGACGTTGCTAGGCGCTTCGTTGTACTTCAAGAACTCCATAGAGTATGAAGCACGACCCTGAGTTTGTGAACGCAGGTCAGTTGCATAACCGAACATTTCAGCCAGTGGTACTTGAGCACGGATGATCTTACCGGTAGGCAGATCGTCCATACCTTCAACCATACCACGACGACGGTTTAAGTCACCGATAACGTCGCCCATGTAATCTTCTGGCGTTTCAATCTCAACTTTCATGACTGGCTCAAGCAGAATTGGCTTAGCTTTCATGAAGCCGTCTTTAAATGCCATTGATGCGGCAATTTTAAACGCGATTTCTGAGGAGTCAACATCATGGTAAGAACCGTAATGTAAACGAGCCTGAATATCCACAACAGGGTAACCTGCTAATGGACCAGATTTCAGCTGTTCTTGAATACCTTTATCAACAGCTGGGATGAATTCTTTAGGAATTACACCACCAACGATATCGTTGATAAATACGTAGTTCTCTTCACCACCTGCTGGTAATGGAGACAGGTCGATAACAACATGACCGTACTGACCACGACCACCAGATTGTTTCGCGTGCTTACCTTCGATATCAGTTACTGTATCACGAATAGTTTCACGGTAAGCAACCTGTGGTTTACCTACGTTCGCTTCAACTTTAAATTCACGACGCATACGGTCAACTAACACGTCTAAGTGCAGCTCACCCATACCAGCAATGATAGTTTGACCAGTTTCTTCGTCGCTTGATACGCGGAAAGATGGATCTTCCTGAGCCAGACGGTTCAGAGCGATACCCATTTTTTCTTGGTCAACTTTAGTCTTAGGTTCGATAGCAACAGAAATTACTGGCTCTGGGAATTCCATACGTTCTAAGATGATTGGTGCATCAATTGCACATAAAGTATCACCTGTAGTTACGTCTTTCAGACCGATAGCAGCAGCGATGTCGCCTGCACGAACTTCTTTAATTTCTTCACGCTTGTTAGCATGCATCTGAACAATACGGCCAAAACGTTCTTTTCTGTCTTTAACCGGGTTCAGAACTGTGTCACCTGAGTTTACAACACCAGAGTACACACGGAAGAATGTTAAGTTACCAACAAATGGGTCAGTTGCGATTTTGAATGCCAGTGCAGAGAATGGCTCTTCGTCGCTTGAATGACGTTCTGCTGGAGTATCTTTACCATCTGGTAACATACCGTTGATAGCAGGGACATCTGTTGGCGCTGGCAGGTATTCAATTACCGCATCCAGCATTGCCTGAACACCTTTGTTCTTAAATGCAGAACCACAGGTAACCAGGATAATTTCGTTATCTAGAACGCGTTTACGCAGAGCAGCTTTGATTTCTGCTTCTGTCAGCTCTTCACCGCCCAGATATTTGTCCATCAGTTCTTCTGATGCTTCAGCAGCTGATTCGACTAGGTTGTTGTGCCATTCTTCAGCTAAATCTTGCAGATTTGCAGGAATGTCTTCGTATTCGAAAGTAACACCTTGGTCTTCTTCATTCCAACGGATTGATTTCATTTTAATTAAATCAACAACACCGGTGAAATGTTCTTCAGCGCCTACTGGAATTTGCAGTGGAACTGGGTTTGCTGCCAGACGTGTTTTGATTTGTTCAACAACACGCAGGAAGTTTGCACCCATACGGTCCATTTTGTTAACGAACGCGATACGTGGTACATGATATTTGTTAGCCTGGCGCCATACTGTTTCTGACTGAGGCTGAACACCACCAACTGCACAGTAAACCATAACCGCGCCATCAAGAACACGCATAGAACGTTCTACTTCGATTGTGAAGTCAACGTGTCCTGGGGTGTCGATGATGTTTACACGGTGAGGCTCAAACTGTTTAGCCATACCAGACCAGAATGCAGTAGTTGCTGCGGATGTGATAGTAATACCACGTTCCTGCTCCTGCTCCATCCAGTCCATTGTTGCTGAACCTTCGTGAGTTTCACCAATTTTATGGTTTACACCGGTATAAAACAGAATACGTTCACTTGTAGTGGTTTTACCGGCATCGATGTGCGCACTGATACCGATATTACGGTAACGTGCTATGGGGGTTTGACGAGCCATTTTTTCCTCTCTCGTGGGCGTTCAATTCAGGTAAAGGACAGCAGAGCTGTCCTGAAAAGAGTTGCGACAACTACTTCGTGGATTACCAACGGTAGTGTGCGAACGCCTTGTTTGCATCTGCCATACGGTGAACGTCTTCACGTTTCTTAACAGCAGCGCCTTTGTTTTCAGCCGCATCAGATAATTCATTTGCCAGGCGAAGAGCCATGGATTTATCACCGCGTTTACGAGCAGCTTCAACAATCCAACGCATTGCTAATGCATTACGACGAACTGGACGTACTTCAACTGGAACTTGGTAAGTTGAACCACCAACACGGCGGGATTTAACTTCCACAGTAGGACGTACGTTATCTAATGCGATTTCGAACGCTTCCAGTTCAGTTTTGCCTGAACGCTGAGCCAGGGTCTCAAGCGCATTATATACGATAGATTCTGCAGTAGATTTTTTACCGTCTACCATCAGAATGTTTACAAATTTGGCCAGCAGTTCTGATCCGAACTTAGGATCTGGCAGAATTTTACGTTGACCAATTACACGACGACGTGGCATGGAAATACTCCGTTTAAATTCAGGGTTGTCCAAAACTCAATGAGTTTATTTTGACATTAATAGTGAAAAAATGTTTGGCCTTACTTAACGGAGAACCATTAAGCCTTTGGCTTCTTCACACCGTACTTAGAACGAGCTTGTTTACGGTCTTTAACACCGGAACAGTCCAGCGCGCCGCGAACAGTGTGGTAACGCACACCTGGTAAGTCTTTAACACGACCACCACGGATTAAGATTACGGAGTGCTCCTGCAAGTTGTGGCCTTCACCACCGATGTAGGAAGAAACTTCGAAACCGTTAGTCAAACGCACACGACATACTTTACGCAGTGCTGAGTTTGGTTTTTTTGGAGTGGTAGTATATACACGAGTACATACGCCACGTTTTTGCGGGCAAGCTTCCAGAGCTGGAACGTTGCTTTTAACAACTTTCGAGCTACGAGATTTGCGCACCAGCTGGTTAATAGTTGCCATTTAAAAAAAGCTCCTGGTTTTTGCTTCGTAAACACGGATTTGAACTCTGTCTTGTCAACAAGACAAAACATGAGGACGCAGAATTTTATTGCTGACGGGCTCATGTGTCAAGAATTATACAGCAATTCTACGCTCCCCAATGAATTTGTTGGGGGTGTTTTACCGTTAAATCGACAAAATCACCATAACTGATGAGTTTAATATGATGAGATACTTGATCTTTTAAGCCTCTAGCTAAAACATCATCAATTAATGCGTAAACTGAAATTTGCTGTTGAAGACAATATTTTAATAAAGGATTGTCCTCAAGAACTGCCAGCACACCATCTTGTATTAACAAAACATCATCTTCTTTTGTCAATAAAGATAAAAAAGCCTCTAAATCACTTTGATAAATAGAGACGGAATAAGTATACAACATAACCGTTCAACCTTCCTGCCTAACTTCTGTATTAAAAGCGTAATACCACATCATATTCACTCAATTTTTGAGCAATATCTTGATGTGATATCACTTGTGCATCCAACACAAAAGAAGTTTGAGAGGATAATCCACGATGAGCCACGTCTTGGTGTGATATATAGACATTTGTCACATCATACAAGGGGAGCACTTTAAAAGTTGCCGCATGATGGCGTGATAACACCCCCTCAGGCTGTTGATTTTCAACTAATTGAAACACACCATCTGAGATAAAAAAAACACCAATATCTTCTGTTAACGCAGAGGTTGCGAGTAAAGCGTCCAAACCTTCTCGTCCAGCACTATTACCGTGCGGTGCCTGTGTAAAAAGAAATGCGATTGAATTCATTTTTTTCATTAAAATTGCACCACACGCGAACAAGTCAACATCGCTTGAGCAAGCGAACCCAACCCACTGAGTTCAAATTCCGTTGCCATATTATGATTATCAATTCCCTGCTCTTTTGCCTGATCCTCATCAATAATTCCTCGACGTAGCGCAGCTGCAACACAAACATGTAAAGGAATTTGGTGTTTTTTCGCCAATGCTATCCACGCTTTGGGAAGATCGAATTCATCATTTGCGGGTGACACCAATTTATTAGCATTTACCACCCCTTCCCGATAAAAGAAAATTTGCGTGATTTGATGCCCTTTTTCAAGAAGGGCATTGGCGAATAAATAGGCACTTGAAGATTGTTCAGTGCCATAATGAGGCCCTGTTACCACTAAACAATATGTCAAAGAGCTCATAATGTTGCCTTACTCGCCATTTTTAAACTGGCGAATATAGAGATAAACAGTATGTTTTGAGATATTCAGTCGATCAGCAACTTGGTTAATAGCGTCTTTGATATCAAAAATACCTTTTTCATAAAGACTTAACACCACTTGTTTATTTTTTGCGTTGTTGGCTACTTCACGATCATTATTCACTTCTTCAATGGTGAACTCTAATGTTTGAGCCACTAAATCATCAACAGATGAGGCAAAGTTAACATCGGATGCAACTTCATGCGTTTCTTCAGGAATAAAGGTTTTGATTATTTCAGAGAATGGAACATCAAGGTTCATATTAATACACAATAAACCGATGACTCGACGTTCACGATTACGAATCGCAATCGTAATCGATTTCATCAATGCACCACTTTTCGCTCTAGTAAAATAAGCCTTTGAAAAACTTGAATCTTCATCTGTGATATCATGTAACATTTGTAATGCCAAATCGGTAATTGGAGAACCAATCTTACGACCAGTATGTTCTCCATTCGCGATTTTAACCGCTGAACATTTCAAATCTTCCAGAGAGTGCAATACGATTTCGCAATGGTTGCCGATGAGCATAGCCAAACCATCCACGGCTGCTTCATAGGACTTCAATATTTCGTGATCAGTTTGAGTAAAAGGTCGGCTATCTAGTTTTTCAAACTCGCTGCTGTCACCATTAAATAACGGGCTAGACATTTGATTATATAATCCTTAAAGGCTTTAATTATGATAATGACTTGAGGTTCTATTTTTTATAACGATTCGTCACTGCGAATCAATTTAATATTAAAAAATTTTAAATATAAAAACTGAATTAGGGCACAATTCTGACGTTAGATCGTCAAAAGATCTACGTCAAGTGCCTTAGAATAAGAGCTTTGTCATAGGTCACAGCTTTTTTCGTTTTTCTTTATCTTTTTGTATCAACGCCCTCTATATTTTTGAAAATTCCATTTTTAAACAGGGGTCTGGATAAAGATTGACACTATTGGATAGATTACCTATATTCCAAGTTATTGTTATTTTAACGAGTGATTAATCCCATGAATACACTGATGATATGCCAATGTCAGCAAACTTCATCAATAATGGGGCTAATTTCTGTTGCTTCTATGCCTATTGAAACTCTCTCTCCACCACCTCCACCTGTGAAAGTGGTTGTAGTCAATACAACGGTTATTGTTGCAACTTACATCGCTTGATCTATTTAATCGGCTTAATCGCGTATTTAACCAACAGACTAGATTGATGTGTTATTTACGTTTATTTATTGATGTTTTATCAATCGCCAACCATGACTAAAAATAATCAAGCTATCTTACTGCTCATTTTACAGGTGTATCATCATGTATTTACGTCAATATTGGGCGAAATTCGGCCCAACGACATTATTTGTTTTATTATGGAGTAGCGGTGCTATCTTTTCTCGCTGGGGATTAGATAATGGTAGCTCATTTGCTATTTTGACTTGGCGTTTTATTATCGCGTTGGCATTTCTTTCTTTTTTGTGTATTCAGCGCCATCGCTTTTTGCCACCGAAAGGAAGTCGCTTAAAAACAGCGTGGGTGGGTTTATTAATTATTGGTGGTTATTCTATTTGTTATCTTTTAGCACTCGCTAATAGCATTACACCAGGAATGTTGGCCACAATTATGGGTGTTCAGCCGATTATCACATTATGGATAATAGAACGTAATTTTACAGCAACACGACTATTAGGGCTTTTAATCGCTTTGGCTGGATTAGTGTTAGTGGTTGCCCAAAGTTTATTTAATACAGCCCTCTCATTGACAGGGATGATTTATGCGTTAGTTGCACTGCTTTGTATGAGCTTTGGTGCGATTTCACAAAAAAAATTACAATTAGCACCAATGGATGCTTTGCCTCTGCAATATGTTGTTAGTCTGGTACTGTGTTTGTTATTTGTGCCATTTCAACCTTTTGATGCTTCATTCGATATTGGCTTTATCATTCCTGTTCTTTGGTTGGCTATTATCATTTCTGTTGTCGCTCAGTTACTGTTATATCGCTTACTCACAACGGGTAATTTAGTTAACGTGACTAGCTTATTTTATTTAGTACCGGGAGTGACAGCATTAATGGATTACATCTTCTTGGGTAATAAAATGTCTTTACTCAGCTTAGCTGGGATGGGTGCAATCATTGTGGGCTTGCTATTTGTCTTTAAAAAACCAAAAGCTATTCTTGTTGAAGAACAGGTAGATTAATATTATCCATTCGTAAGCTATGTATATTAATGAACTTCTTAATAGAAATAAAAATGCTGACATCAATGTCAGCATTTTTTCTTTCGTGATAAGTGAATTACTTATCGCTTTCAACACTCAGTAATTCAACTTCAAATACTAATGTTGAGTTCGCTGGAATACCACTTGTTGCGCGTTGGCCATAGCCTAATTCTGGTGGAATAACTAACTTGATTTTACCGCCTTCTTTGATGTATTTCATGCCTTCAGTCCAGCCTGGAATAACACTTTTTAGGCTAATTGTCAGAGGCTCATTACGATCATAAGAGCTATCAAATTGTTTGCCATCAATTAACATACCTTTGTAGTGTACAGTAACGCGATCAGCATCTGTTGGTGTTTTACCTTTACCAGGGTTTTCAACTAAATACAGTAAACCTGATTTTGTTTTAACTACACCTTTTTCAGCAGCAAATTCTGTACGGAATTTATCACCTGCTGTTTTATTTTCTGTTGCTTCTTTTTCCATTTTCGCTGTAGCAGCTGTACGAACTTGATCTTCAAAAGCCGCTAAGGTTAATTCAATCTCAGCATCTGATAATTTTGATTTACTGTTAAATGCATCCTGAACACCTGCCAGCAGTTGTTTAGAATCTAAAGTAATACCAATATTTTTTTGCTCTTGTAATGCAGCTTCCATGTAGCGACCCATCGACGCGCCTAACGCATAGGCATTTTGCTCATTTTGAGTTTTAAATGCGCTATTTAATGTTGGCACTTTAGCAGTTTCTTCAGCGAATGCTTGAGGTGCGCTGAATGCGAAAGCTAAACTTGTTGCCAGCAACGTCGTTTTTAATAAAGATTTCATCCCATTCTCCAGTATATGTTAGTGAGTCGCTACGTTTTACAAACGAAGATCATAGATCTTCACTGAAACGTTTTGCATCACATCTTGCTGTCATTGCGGTATGAACTCGCCATACTTCAAGTTATATATGCGTCTAATGACCCATTCACTTGTCGCTTAGCTGCACCTCGAAATATTTAGAGTAAGATCTATCCGCAGGTAGCAATTTTATATGAATTTAAAAAATTTGCCGACACTCTTAACAGTTAATGTTAGGATTTTTGTCAGCACAGAGTGTTATCACATTAACAAAATAGTCTTTTATCTCAAACCAGATTTATGTCTTCCTGTGTATATATCAGTAAATAAGATTAAATTTCACGATTTCGTTAGTCTCATTCGTCGTAATTCGACATTTTAAAGGAGGAAAAACACAATGGATATTAAGGAAGTAGAGCAATTGCTCATACAATTAGAAAGCAAAGTTGCTTTCCAAGATGCGACTATTGAAGAGTTAAATCAGGTGGTCACACAGCAACAAATTGAAATTAGTCGTTTTAAAGAAGCATTAAAAATTGTCACTGAACGCTTAAAAACATCTCAATCCTCAATACTTGCAAGACCTGAAGATGAAACACCGCCCCCACACTATTAAGTGATAATTTTCTTTTTAGCGTAATCAGAAAAAACAAAAAAGGAGCGCTTAAACGCTCCTTTTGATCTTTCTAAAGAAAGATTAGTGTTGGCAACCGCAACCGCCATGACCGTGGCCGTGACCACCGTGACCATGACCTTCGCCACCACAGCATCCACCTTCTTCACCGTGAGAATGGCCATGACCATGACCACCGCCACAGCATCCGCCTTCTTCACCGTGACCGTGGCCACCACAACATTCGTGCTCTTCTTCTTCACCGTGTACGTGACCGTGAGCTAATTCTTCTTCAGTCGCTTCACGAATTGCAACGATTTCAACATGAAATTTCAGGTTTTGGCCTGCTAACATGTGGTTACCATCAACGATAACTTCGTCACCTTCAATACCTGTAATTTCTACTGGTACTGGACCTTGATCGGTATCAGCAAGAAAACGCATGCCAACTTCTAACTCATCAACACCAACAAAAACATCTTTTGGTACGCGTTGAACTAAGTTTTCATCGTATTGGCCATAAGCATCATCAGAAGCCACTTCTACGTCGAATTTCTCACCGACTTCGCGACCTGTTAATGCATTTTCTAAACCACTGATTAAAGAACCACGGCCATGCAGATAGTCTAACGGCGCGCTCACCGTGGACTCATCAACTAAAACACCGTCTTCTGATCTTACTTGATAAGCCAGACTAACTACCAAGTCGTTTGCTACTTTCATGACATCTCCTACATACCCGTGGGCAAAATTTTCCCGATTGTAACGAAAAATAAATCTTCTGTATCGGGTTATATCAAAAAAACCTACAATTATTGTGGTGTAAAGATCCCGATGACCTGTTCATTTTCACGAACAAGTGAATTAACTTCATCCTCTGTTTGCCGTTGCTGATGGCCACATTGAGCACATTCCACAATATCAACTTTATCTTCGCGCCACATTTTGAGTGTGTCTTGAGCTTGACAGTGTGGACACACAGCACCAGCGATAAAGCGTTTACGGGTTGCAGACATGGGGTCAGTTCTCCTGTTTATCAATAGATCTTTTTTCTTTACTTATTTGAGGAATATCCTCTGTTAAAGATTCATCCCAAATATCCGGTTGGTGATGTTCTTGACGAATTTCTTCACTAAAAAGTTCTTCAAGCTCTCGCCTTGCTTCTTTTACACGAGAAACATTGGAAACTTCTTCAGGTGATTCATCCATCAGCTTTCTAAGCAATTGCATATCCAAACGACGAAAATGCTGTTGTGCTCGATAAGCTTGATGAGGATGCATACCTAATTCAATTAATGTCTTACGCCCTAGTTCTAAAGCACTAGAAAATGTTTCTCTGCTAAAATCTGTTACACCTGCTTTAAGTAATTCATGAGCTTCAACACGCCCTCTTGCTCTGGAAATAATATGCAAATTAGGGAAGTGTCGCTGACAGAGGTGAACAATTTCCATCGTCGCTTCAGGTTCATTACTAGTGATTACAATCGTTTTTGCGTGTTCCGCACCCGCCGCTCGTAATAAATTGAGATCAGTAGCATCACCATAATAAACTTTATAACCATATTTACGCATGGTGTTTAAACTTCCCACATCATGCTCTAAGACAGTGACGTTAATCTTGTTAGCCATCAATAAGCGCCCTACAACCTGTCCCATTCGACCAAAACCAACAAGAATGACTTCTGGATGATTGTTTTCAACAAAAGGCTGTTCATCTGTTTTAGGCTCATTATAACGGCGAGATAATACAGCGTCTGTCATTTGCATCACAAGTGGCGTTGTCATCATAGAAAGCGTGACAACCACCAGCAATAATGCCATTTGCTGACTATCTAATACGCCCATTGCCATTGATGTTGAAAAAACAACAAACGCAAACTCACCACCTTGACTTAATACTGATGAAAACTGTAAACGTGTAGAAAAGCGTAATCCAGCTAACCATGCAATACCATAAAGTATCAGTGCTTTAACAACGACTAGAATAAGCACACCCAGTAAAACCTCAGGTAAATAGCGCCATAAGATGCCTATATCTAAAGACATACCGACAGAAATAAAAAAGAGGCCCAGTAACAAGCCCTTAAAAGGCTCAATGGAAATTTCTAATTCATGCCGATATTCTGTATCAGCTAATAATACGCCCGCAATAAAGGTTCCCATTGCCATTGAAAAACCGAGTGTTTCCATAAAAATAGCCGCACCTAGCACCACTAATAACGCGGCAGCAGTAAAGACTTCTCTTACACCCGATTTGACAACTAAACGAAACAGAGGACGTAATAAATAACGCCCACAAACCAATAACGCAGCAAAAGAGGCAACTTTTAATCCAATACGATACCAATCACTGCTAGCCGTTTCCCCTGCAAGTAGCGGAATAACGGCGAGAATAGGGATCACTGCCATATCTTGGAATAACAGAACTGCAAAACCTAACTGCCCGCCTTCATTATGATTCATCCCTTTTTCACTCATAAGCTGTAATGCCATAGCCGTTGAAGACATCGCAATACCTAATCCGCCAATAACGGCGGCCTGCCATGAAAAAGAGGTTAAAACGAGAATAAGTCCTGAGAAAATAGAGGCAGTAAAAACCACCTGCATTGAACCGACACCAAAAATAGCGCGTCTTAATTCCCACAACTTGGCTGGATTTAGCTCCAATCCAATAATAAACATCAAAAAGACCACACCAAGTTCAGCAAAATGTAAGATGTTATCGACATCTTTAAACAGCCCTAACCCCCAAGGCCCAATGGCAATACCCGCAATTAAGTAACCCAGTACGGCACCAATTTTAAGGCGTTGTGCAATCGGCACCATGATCACCGCAGCACAAAGGAAAAAGAGAACCGCTTTAATCATCCAGTTATCTTCCATTAGACATGCTCCCCTTCAAGTGGTGCACTTAACCAATGTCGATAAGCTTCTCCAATATGTGTCAATGTCGTTTTAGACTGTTGCCTTGCTGAATACACAATCATGGGTGATAACCAACGCATACCACACATTTCTGCCATTAATTCAAAAGGACGTAATAATTCTGTGAGTGTGTAGTGATTTTTTCCATTATGTTGGTAAGCATATTCAGGTTCACCTGTGGTCACAACACAGCGGAATGCTTTCCCTTTTAAATGTGACCGTCCACTTTCATTTGCAAAAGGACGTGTTAGTACCCTGTCTTGCCACTCTTTTAATAACGCTGGGCAACTATATGTTTGTAATGGAAATTGAAAAATGATCACTTGATGTTTGCGCAACAAAGATTGCTCATGGTGTATATCAATAAAAAAATCAGGATAAGTAGCATATAAATCATGAATAGTTATATTCTCTAGATCCCTCACCGCCTTGATTAATGCTTTATTAGCAATGGATTGGCGCGGCTCGGGATGAACATACACCAGTAATACATTTGATGCGTTTGACATCATTCCTCCTTACAAAACGTGTCAGAAACCATTTTTTCCGTTACCATGCACGCATTGTGACCAACTGTTACGAACAACTTACTCTATATATTAATTTACATACTCTTAATAGACGATATTTATGATTGTTTTTTCTTCTTTGCAAATTCGCCGTGGCGTCAGAGTGTTACTGGATAATGCCAGTGCAACCATTAATCCAGGGCAAAAAATTGGTCTAGTCGGCAAAAATGGTTGTGGTAAAACCACATTGCTTTCTTTATTAAAAGGTGAGCTTCAAGCGGAAGCGGGGAATGTCACCTTTCCCAGTACTTGGGCTATGGCGTGGGTTAACCAAGAAACACCTGCACTTGATGTACCAGCAATTGATTATGTTATTGATGGTGATAGAGAATATCGCCAGTTAGAACAACGATTACAAAAAGCCAACGAGATAAATGATGGTCACGCAATTGCACTT
This sequence comes from Proteus vulgaris, assembly GCF_023100685.1. Taxonomy (NCBI): domain Bacteria; kingdom Pseudomonadati; phylum Pseudomonadota; class Gammaproteobacteria; order Enterobacterales; family Morganellaceae; genus Proteus; species Proteus vulgaris. The sequence continues at coordinate 4,031,666 of NZ_CP090064.1, forward strand.
ATTCACGGGCAATTAGATGCAATTAATGCATGGACAATTCAATCTCGTGCGGCAACCTTACTAAATGGCCTTGGTTTTAGCCAACAACAACTAAACGAGCCTGTAAAATCATTCTCAGGTGGTTGGAGAATGCGTTTAAACTTGGCACAAGCGCTAATTTGTCGCTCTGATTTACTATTACTCGATGAGCCTACCAACCACTTAGATTTAGATGCTGTTATTTGGCTTGAAAAATGGCTAAAAAGCTATACTGGCACCTTAATTTTGATTTCCCATGACCGTGATTTCCTTGATCCGATCGTGGATAAAATCTTGCATATCGAACAAGAAAAAATCTTCGAATATTCAGGTAACTACTCTTCGTTTGAAATGCAACGAGCAACAAAACTCGCTCAGCAACAAGCCTTGTTTGAAAACCAACAATCAAAAATTGCACACTTACAAAGTTTTATCGATAGATTTAAAGCGAAAGCCACTAAAGCAAAACAAGCACAAAGCCGCGTGAAAATGCTTGAGCGAATGGAGCGCGTTGCTCCAGCTCATTCTGATAACCCATTCCAATTTAGTTTCCGCCAACCAGAGAGTTTGCCTAATCCACTGCTATCGATGGAAAAAGTCAGTGCTGGTTATGGCGAAAAAATTATTCTTAATGATATTAAGCTAAATTTAATCCCTGGATCACGTATTGGGTTATTAGGACGAAATGGTGCAGGTAAATCAACTCTAATCAAATTACTTGCAGGAGAGCTTGAGCCATTACAAGGAAAAATGTCTCTCTCAAAAGGCATCAAATTGGGTTACTTTGCACAGCATCAATTAGAGTTTCTACGCTCCGATGAGTCTGCACTACAACATCTAACGCGCTTGGCTCCTAAAGAGACTGAACAAAAATTACGTGACTATCTTGGAGGTTTTGGCTTTCATGGCGATAAGGTGACTGATGCGTGTGGTCAATTTTCTGGCGGTGAAAAAGCTCGTTTAGTGTTATCTCTTTTAGTCTGGCAACGCCCTAATTTGCTGTTAATGGATGAACCAACTAACCACCTCGATTTAGATATGCGTCAAGCGTTGACTCAAGCGTTAATTAGTTTTGAAGGTGCAATTGTTGTGGTATCGCATGATAGGCATTTACTGCGTTCAACCACTGACGACCTCTATCTTGTTCACGATGGTCAAGTTGAGCCTTTTGATGGCGATCTGGATGATTATCAACAATGGTTAGTTGATCAAAACCGCCAAGAAACACAGGCCAATAAAAATCAGCAAGACAAAGATAATACCACGACAACAAATTTAAGTGCGCAAGACAAAAAAGAACAAAAACGTAAAGAAGCAGAGTTTAGACAGCAAACTCAACCGCTACGTAAAAAACTGACTACCTTAGAAAGTAAAATGGATAAACTCAGCCAAGAGCTTACTCTCATTGAAACAGCACTCTCTGACAGTGGCATTTACGATATCAGCCGTAAAAATGAGCTTTCAGATTGTTTAAGCCGACAAGGTATCGCAAAGTCAGCACTTGAAGAAGTTGAAATGGAATGGATGGAATTACAAGAAACATTGGAAGAGATGACAAATACATTTGACTCTCAGTAATAACCTATCATTCATTAAAAAAGGAACTGTTTTAAGTGAAATAGTTCCTTTATTTTTATCCCATCATTCATTCTTAAAATTTATACAATTCATTTTACTTAGAGGATTTATATCATTTTACAGTAGCACTATTTACACAAAATATAATCTCTCCCTATCTGACAATATCCCAGTAAAAATAACAGTCTAACGTTTATTTTCTGACTATTCATATAAAGTAAGAGAAATAAATCCTTTCGCACTAAAGTTTCTAACATTCCAGCCGAATTAATCATTCTGCTAAGTGGACCTCCCACTTATCGACGAAAAGGCAAAGCTAATAGGTAGGGTTATGTTAAAACGAATTAAAATCTCTCAAGGTTTAATGTGTGTCCTGACTCTGTTTTGTATTATTCAGATCATTTCTGGAGTACAAAGCATTCACGATGCCTACCAGACTCAAAATAAACTCAAGCAAATCTCATACAGTTTCGACCAACTACGTACAATGGATAATACTTATGCGGAGTTGAATACATTACGTACAGATATTATTGCGCAAGCATTTAGCTATATATCAAACCCTCAAGCAGAAGATGCAAACATCACCGCATTTATGCAAACCATGCCAGCACGTAAAGCACAAGTTGATGCTTTGATGAATGAGTATGTTGAGCTATCTGCTCAAACAGGTTTCGATCAGCAACGTATGGCTCAGATCAAACAGCTTTATCAAAAAAGCCGAGCTGATCTTGATTTATTGGCACAATATTTAAGTGAGCGAAATACTAATGCTGTTCGATTGATCTTAAAAAGCCCAGCGAATACTAACTTTACTAACTCACTGTATGAAGCCACAGACTTTATTACAGATGAAGTGGTTAATCCCTCAGTGACCGAAGCGGAAAAGAACTACTACAGTATGCTGTGGATAGCGTCTACCTTTATGGGTATTTTCCTTATTTTCACCACGCTAGTGCTTATTTGGATCCGTAAATACATCATTGCTCGTATTAATCAAATGATCACCTATCAAGAAACAATTGCTAAAGGTGATTTAGTCAGTCGAGTAGACAGTGACATTTCAGGTAATACTGAAATAGACCAGCTAATGCTGGGATTACAGCAAATGCGCGCACAATTAAAAGAGATGGTAAGCTCTATCCGAAATAGTAGTGCAGCTATTTATACAGGTGTACAAGAGATTGCTGCAGGCAATAATGACTTATCAAGCCGAACTGAAGAACAAGCTAGCGCACTAGAAGAAACAGCATCCAGTATGGAGCAAATGACCGCAACCATTCGCAATAACACAGAGAGCGCTCGTGAAGTCACAGAGTTGGTGATGAGTACTGCAGATATTGCCGTTCAAGGTGGCGAACACAGTAATAAGATGGTTATGACAATGACAGATATTGCCGACCGTTCACAAAAGATTGGTGAAATTACGGCTGTTATTGATGATATTGCATTCCAAACAAATATCTTAGCCCTTAACGCAGCCGTTGAAGCAGCAAGAGCTGGCGAGCAAGGTCGAGGATTTTCTGTGGTAGCAAGTGAAGTGCGCAACTTGGCACAACGAAGTGCAGAAGCTGCTAAAGAAATCAAAGAGCTTATTGAATCCACAATTTTACGAGTAAGACAAGGTAATGATCTTGTTGAACAAGTCAGTTTATCAATGGGTGAAATTGTAACATCCGTTAATCACGTTTCAGGTTCAATGAAAGAAATTCTATCTGCATCAGAAGAACAAACTCGTGGTATTGCACAAATTAGCCTTGCTGTTAATGAGATGGATAAAGCAACTCAACAAAATGCGGCTATGGTTGAACAATCAACTGCGGCTTCTGCCACATTAAGTGAACAAGCCAGCATGTTAGATATCATCGTCAATACATTTAAAGTTGAACATGAAAAACCATCCCCAACGAAACTGCCTACATTCTCAGCAAAATCGCCAGAAAAAGAAGCGATTAAAACACCGACAATAAAGGCAAACCACCATGGCACCGATGATAATTGGGAAAGTTTTTAAGTTGGCCTCTTATACAAAAGAAAGTAATCGCTCGGTATAATAAGTAGTCAATTACATATAACAAAACCTCTACCTACCATACTCCCAGTTAATTTCTGGGAGTATTTCAATTCCCCCAACACATAAACATAAAAAACGATCATTTTTCATACGAAAAAAGAGCGATTTTTAAGAAATAATAAGAGCATTTTCGAAATCAATACGTTTATTTCACTTATCATAAGACAAATCGATAAATAAAGAAAAACATTGCTCATTATTGCTCTCTTATTCAGCAAAATCATTATAAAGTCTTATTATTCTACTAATTAACATAAAAAATAAGTAAGATAATATACTTACAGTATTTTATATATATCATTAGAATATTTTAGCTATTAGCTGATAAACAAAGCTAAAAAAAGAAATATAAGTCGTCTTTACTATTAAATAGAGTAGAAACAATAAAGTTTTTAAATATTAAGCCGAATAAGTTTAATTGATAAATAGTTATCGCTCCTTGCTGTGTGTCCTACAAATCAATTAAATAGGTAAGGCTATGCTGAAACGAATAAAAATATCTAATGGCTTAATGTTTATTTTAATACTGTTTTGCACTATTCAACTTTTCTCTGGTGCAATGAGTATCCGTGATGCGAGTTTAACAAATAAGCGGATCTCACAATTAGCAAATGGCTTTGAACAGATAAAAACGATGGATTATGGTTATGCGGAGTTAAATAAATTACGTGAAGATATGCTTAATGTTATGTTTGAAGCTCATCTCACTCCTGACATTGCAGAAGATAAAATTACCCACTTTCTTTCCACTTACCCACAACGAAAACAAGAAATTACACGTATTATTACCTCGTATTTTACTTCTGCAACCAATGCCAACTTTGATCCTGAAAAAATAGAAAGTATGAAAAAGCTTTTTAATCGTGTTATTTACGATCTTGATCAGCTTGTCTCATGCTTAGAAATTCGAGATTACTACGGCTTTCAATCTCTTTATGCTCATAATACCAATGAGCGTTTTACTCAATCCCTCTATGAAGCAACAGATTACCTCAGTGATAACGTGGTGACTCATGCAACACAAGCTGCGCAAGGTAATTACGAACGTACGTTAATTTTAGCGTTTGTTTTTATGTTTATTTTTATTCTTTTTACGGTTCTTGTTGTACTTTGGATACGTCGAAATATTGTTTTACGTATCAATCAAATCGTGGATTATATGTCAGAAATTTCACAAGGAAATTTATTAGAAAATAAAGACATCACAGCAAAAGGAAATAATGAAATTGACCAATTAATTACGGGTATTCAGTATATGCGCACTGAACTCTCATTAATTGTGAATGCTATTCGAGGAACAAGTCATCATATTTACACGGGTGTTCAAGAATTATCGGCAGGAAATACCGATCTTTCTTGCCGTACTGAAGAACAAGCTAGCGCATTAGAAGAAACTGCATCTAGTATGGAACAACTCACAGCAACAGTGAGAAACAATACAGAAAGCGCTCGTGAAGTTTCACATCTCATCAATCAAACATCAAATATTGCCAGTAAAGGGGGCGATGTCACTAATCGAATGGTGAAAACCATGACGGATATTGCCGACAGCTCACAAAAGATTGGCGAGATCACCGCCGTTATCAACAGTATTGCCTTTCAAACCAATATTCTCTCCTTAAATGCGGCCGTTGAGGCTGCTAGAGCCGGTGAGCAAGGGCGTGGTTTTTCTGTGGTGGCAACTGAAGTGAGAGAATTGGCACAGCGTAGTGCTGAAGCAGCGAAGGAAATTAAAGAATTAATTGATGCCTCAATAAGTCGAGTTCGTCATGGTAATGATCTTGTTGAACAAGTTAGCATTTCTATGGGTGAAATACTGACATCTGTAAAACATGTTGAAGACTCAATGACAGAAATTTTATCGGCATCTGAAGAACAAACGCGCGGTATAACCCAAGTCTCTCTTGCGGTTACTGAAATGGATAAAGCCACCCAACAAAATGCTGCTATGGTTGAACAATCCTCCTCTGTTGCCAGTTTACTAACCGAAGAAGCAGGCAATCTTGAACAGATCGTTGAGCAATTTAAAACCGCTGAAAGTGAGCAATACAATAAAAAATCACAACATAACATAATCGAAAAATCATTCTCTTCTGAAAAGTCACTGCCCCCCAAAGAAGAAAAAATAAAAAATACCACCAAGGATGACATAAAAGAGAAGAGTTTCGTGAAAGGAACATCTGTCAAAAATGATGAAGACGATGATTGGACAAGCTTTTAAATCATCGTTTTATCATGATTAAAATAGAATTTAGATAAACGCAAAGACACCTATTTTTAGTAGGTGTCTTTTTCTTTTATTTTCTAATAATTACAACTTAATGAAATACATTAATTGCACTGACTAAATAATTAGTTTGTACTTTCATTTCACCTGAAATCATTGAAGCCTTAGAAACATAATTAGCATTTTCATGCGTAATTGATTCCAGTTTTTCAACTGCACGACCTAGCTCCTTTAATCCCGCACTTTGTTCTGATGAGGCAAGGCTAATTTCACCAATTAAATCGGTCACATTTTTGACATGTACGACAATATCCTCCATCGTACTGACCGTCTCATTGACTTGTTTTGAACCGACTTTGATATTACTACTTGAAGCACTAATCAATTTTTTGATCTCTTTTGCCGCTTCCGCACTGCGTTGTGCCAATTCTCTCACTTCAGTCGCCACCACAGAAAAACCACGCCCTTGCTCACCAGCTCTAGCAGCTTCTACTGATGCATTCAATGCAAGGATATTGGTTTGAAAAGCAATACTATCAATTACACCAATGATATTGCTGATCCGCTCTGAACTTTTCGCAATATCATTCATAGTATTGGCAATATTATCCATTGCATTGCCTCCCTTTATCGCTGCATCACAGGTGATATTAGAAAGGTTATTTGCCTGCCCCGCAGTTTCACTATTACTACTTACCGCCGTAGTCAGCTCATTCATCGTAGATGCTGTTGCTTCAACATTACTGGCTGTCTGTTCCGTTCTTACATATAAATCACGATTACCCGCAGCTAGTTGATCACAAGAAATATCGACTTGATGAATTTGATGACTTACATCATTCACTAACCAACGGAACATTCGGCCTAACTGATTAACTGAACGCTGAGTCATCCCAATTTCATCAATACGATTAAGGTAAGCAACGTTATGTTCATCTCCTGTTGCAACTCGATTAGCATGTTTATTTAATTGAATGATGGGCTTAACAATTTGAAAATACAAAATTCGTTCATTTGCCATGAGTAATAATAGTAAAACGACAACATGCATCAAAAGAGCATAGCCGGATAAGCCAGAAAACCATGCACTTAACAACATAAACGGTAGAGGGAATAGAATAAAAAGGCGAAGGCGTTTTTTTAATGAAATAGTTTGATTCCATGAGCGCCAACGTTGCCATCCTTTATAAACAAAAGCACCTTTTAAAAAGGTGTGAGAAGGATATTTACCTTGATTAAATGCATCATAAAGTGTTGAGGCTTGTGCTATTTCCTCTTTTTGTGCACAGGTTCTGACCGACATAAAACTTTGAATTTTGCCTTGACGAATAATAGGCGTGATATTGGCCCTTACCCAATAGTGATCGCCATTTTTACGTCTATTTTTAACAATCCCTGTCCAAACTTCGCCTTGTTTTAAGGTTTTCCACATATCCTTAAAAACGTCTGAAGGGATATCGGGATGCCTGACAATGTTATGGGGTTTTCCCACTAGTTCCTCTACTGAAAACCCACTGGCCTCGACGAAGTCCTCGTTGGCATAAATAATATTGCCATCAAGATCTGTCGTCGACATCAGTGTTGCGTTTTCAGATACCGGGTATTCTCGCTGTGTCACCGGTTGATTGTTACGCATTAGTTACTCTCCTCGATATTGAAATTAAAACATCTCAACAAAAAAACACTGCCTAAATAACTATCGTTTCGGCCGTTGGGAGAATAACTTTAGTAATAAGTGTAAATACCTACCTTTAAATATTAATTTTTTGAATCAGTTCAAAATTTTTAATTATCTAGACTGTTAATTAATGCCTGAGAACTTAACACTAATGTCTTCGCACATTCATCACGTTTCTTTAATAACGCCATGAAAATAAGATCTGTTATTGTATTTTGTGCAGTACGAGATGAGATTGAAGCACTCCTCCACTCCCCCTCATCCGCAATTGTTTCTAATATATAATCAGAGATCTTTCCTAATGGAGAGTGTTTTTCTCCTGTAATAGCAATAATTTTTGCCCCCTGTTTTTTAGCAACAGAGGCTGCCACTAACATGTCTTTTCTTTTTCCACTATAAGAAATAACTATTTGTAAGTCTTTTGGACTTAACATTTGGGCAACAGATATTTGGACATGATGATCCGTTTCAATAAGTGTAGTGATACCGATTTTTTGTAATTTATAACTTAAATCTCTAGCCACCAACCCAGAACCGCCAATACCTATAATTTGAACGCGTTGAGCTTCATCAATAAGCTGGATCACCTTTTCAAAATGAAAATAATTAATTTGGCGAGTTGTATCACTAATAGAATTATTTTTTTCTTGCGCCAGTTTTTGTGCAATAACAACTAAACTATCATCAGAACCTATTTGATTATGTAATATACTAGCGTTTTGCCCTGTACCTGCATTTTTTCGGCCTAGCTCTTCACTTATTGCAAGTTTCAAAGATGGAAAACCTTTGAATCCTATTTTTTGACTAAACTTAACAATCGCAGACTGACTGACGCCCGTAATTACAGCTAATTGCTGTGATGAAAGTGTCACCGTTTTTTCAGGGTTATCTAAAATATAATCTGCTATTTTACGCTGATTTGTAGCCATACCTGGCTTGATCCAAGCAATTTTTGTTAATGTTGGCATAATGACAATATCCACTTCGAGTACTATATCGTTATATTTGGGATCATTCTTGATAAAGAGTTTGATACCTAAAATTATTTAGGTTTTCAGATTAAAATCAATAAAAAAAGAACATAAACAATAAATTATAAAAAATAATGTTATTATTAAAATACTTACTCTTATAATAGTTTTATAATTATCTTTTCTATCTGCATTTGTTCATTAACCACGATATTCTATAATAATTAATTTATTTTTTTCCAATCTTTAATAATAATTTATTCTTTTTGGTCAATAAGAGAATATAAATTCAATCTATATATATTCAATAATATTGCGTTTTTAAACGCTTTAATTAAGTTATAACAATTAAAGAACACACTAAAAACATATGTACAATAAAATTCTCTTTAATTACAAACAGTAAACAGGAATAAATAATTCCTAGCCGCGAGAATTATTTTTCATTTTAAAGTATAAATTCAGATAAATGAAAACGTTAAATAATCACGTTTATATGAAATGAGGAATTCTTATTCTCACCTTATATAAAAGAGCACTTTAACATAAATACCTATGATAACAGGCGATCATAGATCTCTCTTTCACTAGATTAATACTCTTTTTTGGATGAAAATTTAGAACAATCATATCAACCAAACTTAAAAAAGCATTATTTAAATCAAAATAATTAAGTTACTTATTGATTTATAGTTATTTATTCAATCCAAATCAAAGGAACACAGAGCGCTGTTAATAATCCCATTGAAATATTAAAAATAAACCAGGATCTTCTGCTTTGTAAAAATAAGCTGATTAAGGTTCCCCCTAAAATCCAAACAATCCCTGCGACAAAATTCACTATCACCATCACAATGCTCATCGCAATAATTGAACTAAAATAGGCATCACCAGATAAACTAAAACTTCCAACTGCCCCTAATCCCATCATCCACGCTTTAGGATTGAGAAATTGTAATAATCCACCTTGAAACCAACTTACTGCTTGTGGCGTTTTTGCTGGGATATCTAAACGCTGATAAGATGATGTCGCTGTTTTCCAAGCAAGCCAAAGTAAGTATGCACTTCCGATTATCTTTAATCCTATATGCAATGCAGGATAAATAATCAGTAATGCAGCCACACCAAATGCCGAGCTAAGTAAAACACATTGCATTCCCAGCATAATACCCGCCATAAGCTTTAATGAGCCTTTAAAACCGACATTAGCACCTGATGAAGTAAGTAATAAGTTGTTGGGTCCTGGTGTGATAGCGGCAATAAACAGGAAAATAGTTAAAGAAAAAATAAGGCTAATTGTCATGGCGAGTGCTCAAAGATGTGACAGATGTTTTATTTTCACCGAAAATAGCAGTATGTTATTTAGCAAACAAGTGTTAATTCATTTTGATAGACGGAAAATATGTCTCAATACTTTAATCCAATGCGTTGGGCTAAAAATCCACATTTACAAACGCTTTTACCAAGAATAGTGCGTAGAACACCACTATTAACGCCTTACTGGCAACGACTAAACCTTCCTGATAATGATTTTGTCGATTTGGCATGGAGTGAAGATCCCAAAATGGCGCTCGATAAGCCAAGATTAGTGATCTTTCATGGTTTAGAAGGAAGCTTTAGCAGTCCTTATGTTCATGGCATGTTATCAGCAGCAAAAGAGAGAGGCTGGTTAAGTGTTGTAATGCATTTTAGAGGATGCAGTGGTGAGCCCAATAGACAAAAACGCATCTATCACTCAGGTGAAACCGAAGATGCTCGCTACTTTTTAAATTGGCTAAAAAAGGAATTTGGTGAACAGCCAACAGCTGCCGTCGGCTACTCTCTTGGAGGTAACATGCTCGCTTATTACCTTGCTGAAAGTGGTGAAAATGCCGTTGTAGATGCCGCTGTTATTGTATCAGCACCATTAATGTTAGAGCCTTGTTCAGCTAAAATTGAGCATGGCTTTTCCCGTTTTTATCAATGGTATCTATTAAAAGGACTAAAAAATAACGCGACACGCAAGTTGATCCGCTATCCTGAATCATTGCCAATTAGTTTGTTGACGATAAAGTCCATCAAAAAGCTACGCCAATTTGACGATCTAATTACCTCTAAAATTCATGGATTCAAAGATGCCCTAGATTACTATCGTCAATGTAGTGCTTTGCCTTTATTAAATAAAATAAAGAAAACGACACTGATCATTCACGCTAAAGATGATCCTTTTATGTCTGCGGATGTTATTCCTGATATCACAACACTACCCAATAATATTGAGTATCAACTTACTGAATTTGGCGGGCATGTAGGTTTTGTCAGTGGCAAGCTTTCTAAACCCGTGATGTGGCTTGAAAATCGGATACCTGACTGGTTATCCGCTTATTTGGAGAAAACCAAATGATAATACCTTGGAACGAACTTTCCTCAGAGACTCTAGACAATCTTATTGAAAGTTTCGTTTTACGAGAAGGCACCGATTATGGTATCCAAGAGAAAACGCTTGAACAAAAAGTCGCCGACGTAAAAAAACAACTTAAATCCGGTGAAGCCGTATTAGTTTGGTCAGAACTTCATGAAAGCGTCAATATTATGCCTGCATCGCAATTTCGCTCTGATTAATCACTCCAGAGCGAAATATCGCCACCAATAAGGGCTAACCTTATTTTGCAAAAGGATAACCTATGTCAGTCAAACATCCTATCATCGCGGTTACTGGCTCAAGTGGAGCAGGAACGACTACCACGAGCCAAGCTTTTCGTAAGATATTCCAGCAACTTAATGCACATTCTGCTTTAATTGATGGGGATAGTTTTCATCGTTATACTCGCCCTGAAATGGACATGGCGATAAGAAAAGCCAAAGAACAAGGGCGACATATTAGCTATTTTGGCCCTGAAGCAAATGATTTTAGCCTACTGAGTTCCACATTCAGCCATTATAGTGAAACAGGACAAGGCCAATCACGTAAATATTTGCACTCTTATGATGAAGCAACGCCCTACAACCAATTACCAGGGACTTTTACACCATGGGAATCATTACCCAATAATACCGATGTACTCTTTTATGAAGGATTACACGGAGGTGTTGTCACTGATGAACACGATGTCGCACAGCATGTTGATTTACTAGTGGGTGTAGTTCCTATCGTTAACCTTGAGTGGATACAAAAACTTATCCGAGACACAACCGAACGGGGCCACTCACAAGAAGCCGTAAGAGATTCAGTGGTGCGTTCTATGGATGATTATATTAACTATATCATTCCGCAATTTTCGCGTACTCACATCAACTTTCAACGAGTCCCTACTGTCGATACATCAAACCCATTCTCAGCTAAAGCTATCCCAACTCTTGATGAAAGTTTTATTGTTATTCGCTTTAGAGGCTTAACGGATATTGATTTTCCTTATTTACTGGCAATGTTGCATGGCTCATTTATGTCAACAATAAATACAATTGTGGTGCCTGGTGGAAAATTAGGATTAGCGATGGAGTTAATTATGGCGCCATTAGTCAAAAAATTATTAAATGGCGAAAAGATCAGTTAACAAAAATAAAATCTATTTTTATAAAAATAATATCCCCTTTATTAAGGGATATTATTTCTAAATTAAACTTTATTTTAAAATATCAAATTTATTCAGCGTCTTTTATTTCGAATGAATGTGTAATATTAGCTGCTTTTCCTAACATTAAAGAGACGGAACAATATTTTTCTGCAGATAATTGAACTGCTCGTTCAACAATTTTATCTGTGAGTTCTTTACCTGAAACAATAAAATGTAAATTGATATCAGTAAATAAACGTGGAGCTTCTTCACGACGCTCTGATGTTAATTTCACTTCACAATCAGTGACTTGATGTCGCCCTTTGCGTAAAATACTAACGACATCAATCGCACTGCATCCACCCGCAGCAATTAAGACCATTTCCATTGGGCTTGGTGCTTTATCGCCAGAGTTCCCATCCATCATTATTTGATGACCTGATGAAGACTCACCAACAAAAGATAAATCTTCAACCCACTTAACTCGTGCTTCCATTTATTTTCCCCCTAAACATGACAGAAACTAAAAGAGTACATTCTCATAATTCAACTAGCAATTAGCAAATAGGTTTATTATGCTGACTGCGTAAAACGAGACTTAATGCACTAATTGTGTTAAAAACAATATCTGCTTGATGATAGTGGTTAAGATCAATGCATTATTTTCTCATTTATTATAATCTACTCCATATTAACTTACCGTGTTCTCAGGAAGTTAATAGGTCAAGATAGGATTTTTAAGCACGCTGTCTCAAAAGGGAGTCTATCCGTTTTGAATGGCTGCATTTAACGTACAGAGGATAACGCGAATGGTTCTCGGCAAGCCGCAAACAGACCCGACTCTTGAATGGTTTTTGTCACACTGCCATATTCACAAATATCCATCCAAGAGCACGCTGATCCACCAAGGTGAGAAAGCGGAAACACTTTATTATATTGTTAAAGGTTCCGTGGCTGTTCTTATTAAAGATGAAGAAGGGAAAGAAATGATCCTCTCCTACCTGAATCAGGGCGATTTCATCGGTGAACTTGGATTATTTGAAGAAGATCAAGAACGTAGTGCATGGGTTAGAGCAAAAACAGCCTGTGAAGTAGCAGAAATTTCCTATAAAAAATTCCGCCAATTAATTCAGGTCAACCCTGATATTCTGATGCGCCTGTCAGCTCAAATGGCGAACAGATTACAAACCACATCAGAAAAAGTAGGTAACCTTGCTTTCCTTGATGTAACAGGTCGTATTGCACAAACCTTACTAAACTTAGCAAAACAACCCGATGCTATGACGCATCCTGATGGCATGCAAATTAAAATTACACGTCAGGAAATCGGTCAAATTGTTGGTTGTTCACGCGAAACTGTAGGCCGTATTCTTAAAATGCTAGAAGATCAAAACCTGATCTCTGCACACGGTAAAACAATCGTCGTTTACGGGACTCGCTAAGTTTCCCTGCCCGAACAAACAATAGCCCGATACAAAGGGCTATTGATAAAAAATCTGTATAAACCCCATTCTTGTGATGGGGTTTATAATAAGGACTACTCTTTTACAAACTCCGCAATAGCTGCTTTTAATGCCGCCATTCCTTCTTGTAATTCTTCTTGGGTAATAATTAATGATGGCGTAAAACGCATAACATCAGCCCCTGCATTTAACATCATTAACCCATGTTTTGCAGCTAACCCTAATAGTATTTTCGCTTTGCCTTCATATTGTGGTGCAAGTTGTGCACCAATCAATAATCCTTGCCCACGGATTTGCGAAAAGACGTTGTAGGTTTGGTTTATTGCCGTGAGCTCGTCTACAATCCACTGATAGCGCTTTTCTACACCCTCAAGTACCTCTGGTGTATTGATTAAATCAAATGCAACATTACCCACTGCACACGCTAATGGATTACCACCATAAGTTGTACCATGAGTTCCTACTCCCATTACCGACGCTATCTCTTGTGTCGTTAACATCGCACTGAGTGGAAAACCACTTCCTAGCGCCTTTGCCGTAGTAATAATATCGGGAGTTACATCGTAATTCATATAAGCAAAAAGCTTACCTGTACGCCCCATACCCGTTTGTACCTCATCAAGAACAAGTAATGCTTGATGTTTATCGCACAACTCACGTAGCCCCCTCATAAATTCAGGAGTAGCAGCTGTTACACCGCCTTCACCTTGTACTGGTTCTAGTACAACGGCACATGTATGATCATCAATAACCGCTTTCACGGCATCTAAATCATTAAAAGGAACGTGTACGATATCGGCAGGTTTTGGGCCAAACCCATCTGCATATTTAGGCTGTCCTCCTACAGATACAGTGAACAGAGTTCGACCATGGAAGGCATGGTGAAAAGCAATAATTTTGGTTTTATAAGGACTATGACGAGTGATCGCATAATGGCGAGCTAATTTAAATGCAGCTTCATTCGCTTCAGCGCCTGAATTAGCAAAAAAGACACGCTCTGCAAATGTATTATCAATTAATTTTTGTGCTAAACGCAGTGCAGGCTCATTTGTAAAAATATTACTCACATGCCAGAGTTGCTCACTTTGTTCTTTCAATGCTTGATTCAGTGCAGGATGAGCATGTCCTAATGCCAATACAGCAATACCACCAGCAAAATCAATATAAGATTTTCCTTGCTGATCCCAAACTCGACTTCCCACCCCTTTAACAGGAATAAATTCTGCGGGTGAATAAATTGGCAACATTACTTGATCGTAAGTTGCCCGGTTGATGCTTTGCTTTGTCATTACCCCACCTGATCGTTATTCATCTTCAATGTGAAAATATAATCACTAAATATGAATAAAAAATCAAATGTGGTTTTGTATAAAAAGGCGTTATTTCGCTATTTAAATACTATCTTATTAATATTTAAGAAAATTATTTAATAACTCATGCCCTTGTTCACTTAAAATACTTTCTGGGTGAAATTGAACCCCTTCAATTGGAAGTGTACGATGGCGAATTCCCATAATTTCATCAACATTTCCATCATGTTGGCTCCATGCCGTTACTTCAAAAGGCACAGGTAACGTCGTAGCATCTATCACTAAAGAGTGATAGCGCGTTACACTTAAAGGACGATTAAGTCCTTTAAAAACGCCTTGTTGGTTATGATGTATCAATGAATTTTTACCATGCATAACTTCTCGTGCTCTAATAACAGATGCACCAAAAGCTTGCCCTATTGCTTGATGTCCAAGACAAACGCCAAGAATAGGAATTTCACCTGCAAACCGCTGTATAGCCTCAAGAGAGATCCCGGCTTCATCAGGAGTACAAGGTCCTGGCGAGATAACAAGATGTGCTGGCATCATCTTTTCTATCTCTTTAAGTCCAATCTCATCGTTACGCTTAACAACAACCTCAGCACCCAATTCACAGAAATACTGATAGAGGTTGTAGGTAAACGAGTCGTAATTATCAATAAGTAACAGCATATTAGCCTATCCGACTGATTTTCTTATCATTATCTATTTTATTACTATTTTAAAGCGAGTGTATATTTGCCAAAATAGCTCGTTGTTTAACCGACTTGGGTACAACAAAGCCGATTATCATAGCACAGGTATAAAATATGAATAGTAAGCAAGAAAATCTGCTGATTTATTGCGCAATAACAATAATGACGGTAATTGATGATGAATACAGTGATTAATAGTGTAATGAATACTTATTGCAGGAGATCACACGAAAAAACAGACGATAAAAAATATTTTTTTCGTACTAAAAACCCCGGAATGAATACTTTCACTCCGGTTTATATGTATTTTATCTTATCAGAATACGTAAATACCCTATCCCAATAATGCGTTTATTCTTTTACGACTTCAGCAGATAAAATAGTAACCGTTTTTACCGGCACATTTTGGTAAGGACCAATATTGCGGGTTTGAGCTTGTGAAATTTTATCAACCACATCCATACCCTTTACCACTTTACCAAATACGGCATAACCAAAATCACGTTGACCGTGATCTAAAAAGGCATTATCAGCCACATTAATAAAGAATTGACTGGTTGCACTGTCTTTATCCGACGTACGTGCCATAGCAATAGAGCCTTTTACATTACGTAACCCATTATCTGCTTCATTTTTAATTGGCGCTCTGGTCTGCTTTTGTTGCAAATCAGCAGTGAAACCACCGCCTTGAACCATAAAACCGGGGATAACACGATGAAAAGTTGTGCCGTTATAGTATCCATCTTCGACATACTGAATAAAATTTTTCGTTGTTATTGGGGCTTTTTTATTATCCAGTGATATTTCAATATTGCCTTCAGAGGTGACTAATTTAACGAAGGTTTCTCCCGTTGCCATTGCAAAAGTCGCTGTTGTTAAAGTGCAAGCGGTAACGAAGGTGACAAGAAAACGTTTTAACATGCAGGGATCCTTTACTTTAATAGTCTACAACTTACTTAATATGCAGCGATTCTAATTCGCTGAGGTAAATAGTGCCAATCATTTACCTTTATTTACGCTCAATAAGTCTAATTACGTCATAACAGAGTAAATTTTAATTTTTAAGCTCTGTTATAAGTCATTAAATTGCGCCAAAATAGAGCAAATAGATATTTTAGATATTCTTTCTCATGCAGAATTGAAATGAGTATGCATGAGAAGCCGCATTATTTCAGAGAGGTTTATACCATAATGGCCCAATTTAATTACCAAAAAGCACATTTCATCATCAGTGCGCCTGATATCCGCCATTTACCACCAGATACAGGGATTGAAATTGCCTTTGCGGGTCGCTCTAATGCCGGTAAATCCAGTGCTTTAAATGCCTTAACCCAACAAAATGGGTTAGCAAGAACCAGTAAAACCCCAGGCCGTACTCAATTAATCAACCTCTTTCAAATTGAAGAGGGTTTACGCTTAGTCGATTTACCTGGCTACGGTTATGCTCAAGTTCCTGAAGAAATGAAGCGCAAATGGCAACGTTCTTTAGGTGAGTACTTACAAAAAAGAGAGTGCTTAAAAGGCGTAGTTATTTTAATGGATATTCGTCATCCATTAAAAGATCTCGATATGCAAATGATTGACTGGGCAGTTGAGTCTGAACTCCCTACACTCGTCTTACTGACTAAAGCCGATAAGCTGGCATCTGGTGCCCGTAAACAACAATTGATGAGTGTACGTGATGCACTAGCAAGTAAAGTTGGTGATATTCGTATCGAATATTTTTCATCATTGAAAAAAATTGGTATTGATAAGCTACGTAACACACTTAATGAATGGTATTCAGGCAAAGAAGAAGCGCCTGTAAACGACAATAACGTTTAATCTCTTCTTTTTCCCACCCAAAACTGACTGATCTTTTATTGATTAGGGGAAAATCACCTTTCCCCTTTCACTTCTAGCACAAACCACTTCAGCAAATTTTAGACAAAAAAATGCCCCAGTCGAAATAAAGTCGACTGGGGCAGCTAATATTCAGCTAAATCCGATTACGTGAAGTAAAAGGTCTGAAAGATAGAACATCTTACCTCTGTACCCTACGAGAGATAATGTACTCTATTTTATTGGTTAATAAAAGCCCTTTTGTAATTTTTTTTCACATGCAGACACGATTCAGCTATGTGTTTATGTATTCAAATCATAAATAAATGTAGTTTAATTACATAATTATGAGACTTTAATCACTTACATGAATATGATTAAAAATAGAACAAATCACACAAAAGGTGCGGTTTATCCTTAATGATTTTGTGATACGCTTACCGCGAGACCGTAGTAAATATGTAATTAGCGATAAAATGAGGTATCCATGGCTGTATTAACGCTGCTGCGTTTTCCTGATGAGCGTCTGCGCAGAGTTGCAGCACCAGTGGAAAAAGTAGATAACGAAATACGCACATTAATCGACGACATGATTGAAACCATGTACGCAGAACGAGGTATTGGCTTAGCGGCACCTCAGGTTAATGTATCTAAACGCATTGTTGTTATTGATGTTTCTGAAAACCGAGATCAACCGATTGCCCTAATCAATCCTGAAATTATCAGCACTGAAGATGAAGTGATGGATATGATGGATGGGTGTCTATCTATTCCAGATTCTTTTGCCCCAACAGAGCGTTACCGCTTCTTAAAGGTGAAAGCATTAGATAGAAATGGTGATGAAATTGAACTTGAAGCCTCTGATTTATTTGCAGGCTGTATTCAACATGAGTTAGACCATCTTGATGGCAAACTCTTTATTGACCATTTGTCTCCGTTAAAACGTCAACGTATTGAGAAAAAACAGAAGAAATTAAGCAAACTGATCGATTCACAAGTTGCTTAATTATTCACTTATCTCTTTTTCACATTTTGATAAGTTTTGACATAAAAAAGCTCGGTAATTAACCGAGCTTTTCTTTTTTCTACCTAATACAGATAAATTATCGCTGTTTTCTCACCATCACTTATACAATAAATATAAAGCTTATTAGCACATCAATTGAGGTAAAAATGGAAAATAGTCAATTTATGGATTTATGTGAACAACTCAAAGCAGCTGGTGCAACAAATCCCAAATCATGGGCAAATAGTGAATTACAAGAAAATATTCCACAGTTTGCACGCTTCCTTGTGTTAAAAGGACTCACCGATATCTATCGTGATGTTGAGGGAAATATCAATGAAATGGATATTTACTCTGATAAAGCCAACGATGTATATCAAAAACTAGCCCCCCAACTTGATAAACAAGAACTTAAGGAATTACTCCATTCCTATGGTAAATCAATTATTGGCAAGGTAATTGATATGCTTGATGAAGGCTATCTTTATGATGTTAATGACAACGTAGGTTGGTCTTTGATGGAACTTGATGACAAAGGCACAACAACAGACAGGCTGATCCAAGGTTTGCACGAAGATTTTATTGAATTTGAAGAGTCAGAGCTAACTTCTGACACTAAAGCTTAAACAAGAAAGGGCACAATCCTGTGCCCTTTCTATTAAAGAATAATATTTAAAAATTAATGTGCTTCATCCCAGTTATTACCCACACCCACTTCGACTTTTAATGGGATAGCTAATTCCATACTACCTTCCATCAATTTGTGGATCATGGTGTTTGCTTTCTCTAAATAAGACTCTCGCACTTCAAACACTAATTCATCGTGTACTTGCATGATCATATGCACATCATCAGGGCATTCATTACAAATCCAATGATCTACTTCAATCATCGCTTTTTTGATGATATCAGCAGCAGTACCTTGCATTGGTGCATTAATAGCCTCACGTTCTGAAGCTTTACGACGAATTGCATTCTTCGAATTAATTTCTGGTAAATAGAGGCGACGACCATCTAACGTTTCAACATAGCCTTGCTCAGAAGCTTGTTTACGTGTGCGCTCCATATAATCCAATACGCCTGGATAACGCTCAAAATAGAGATCCATATAGCGTTGAGCTTCTCTTCTCTCAACACCAATTTGTTGAGATAAGCCAAATGCGCTCATGCCATAAATAAGACCAAAGTTGATCGCTTTCGCACTACGGCGCTGTTCAGAGGTTACTTCCTCTAAAGGTATGCCAAACACTTCAGATGCGGTTGCACGGTGAATATCTTTACCTTGAGCAAAAGCATCTAACAAACCTTTGTCTTGCGATAAATGTGCCATAATCCGCAATTCAATCTGTGAATAGTCGGCTGCAACAATTTTAAATCCTTCACGCGCAATAAAGGCTTGGCGAATACGGCGTCCTTCTTCATTTCTCACTGGAATATTTTGAAGATTAGGATCCCGTGATGATAAACGACCTGTTGCGGTCACTGCTTGATGATAAGAAGTATGTACACGCTTTGTCTTACTATTCACCATTAATGGTAATTTATCAGTATAGGTAGATTTTAGTTTCGCAAGTCCGCGATGTTCTAAAATTAAACGTGGTAATTCATGACTATGCGCTAACTCTTCTAATACTTCTTCATTAGTCGATGGCGCCCCTTTCGGGGTTTTCTTGATAACAGGTAATTGCAGTTTATCAAATAAGATTTCTTGTAACTGTTTAGGTGAAGAGAGATTAAATTCTTGCCCAGCTAACGCAAACGTCTCTTTTTCAATTTCAGCTAAACGTTGTGTAATTTCTTGAGATTGAACTGCTAAAACTTGAGCATCAATTAATACTCCTTTGCGTTCCATTCTAGAAAGCACAGGGACTAATGGCATCTCAATATCGCGGTAAACATGTTTAAGTGGTTCAATAGCTTCTATTTGAGGATACAGAGCTTGATGAAGTAATAAAGTGATATCGGCATCTTCAGCTGCATATAGCGTTGCTTGTTCAACTTCAATTTGATTGAAAGTCAGTTGCCCTTTACCTTTACCCGCAATTTCTTCAAATGTGGTAGTTTTATGGTTTAAATGTTTTTCAGCCAACGTATCCATATCATGTCGATTACTGACACTATTTAATACATAAGATTCCAACATCGTATCAAAATGGATACCATTTAATTCGATACCTTCATTTTCCATAATGCCACGGTCAAATTTCAAGTTTTGCCCAATCTTTAAGATATTTTTATCTTCTAAAATAGGCTTTAATGCTGTCAGAACATCATCCAGAGGAAGTTGGTCTGGCGCATCTAAATACTCATGACGTAACGGAATATAAGCTGCTTTGCCTGGCTCAATCGCAAACGACATGCCAATTAAACGTGCATCAATATTATTTAAGCTGTCAGTTTCTGTATCGAATGCAAATGCGGGGGCTTTTTTAAGAAGCTCAACCCAGTGTACTAAGCTTTCATGCGTTAATATCGCCTCATAATTTTCTTGTGTGATCACAGGGAAATTAGCCGATATAGATGCTTCTTTGGGTTTTGCGACTTCAGAGGTATAAGGCACCGCAACTTTATGAGTGCTACGCTGTGCTAACCAGCCACCATTTTGAAGATCACTTATCCAGCGTTTAAATTCATAACGCGTGAACATCTCTAATAATTGATCTAGATTTGGCTCATTAACCACTAAATCATCAAACGTTTTATCGAGTTCAACATCCGTTTTAATCGTTGCCAGTTTATAAGAAAGTTTTGCCACTTTCTCATGCTCTGCCATTTTAGCGCCAAGTGTTTTAGCACCACGGAAACTTAACGTTGCAATATTATCAAGCTGTTGATAAATATCGTCTAAACTCCCAATTCCTTGTAAAAGCCCTAATGCTGTTTTCTCACCGACACCAGGGACACCTGGAATGTTATCTGATGAATCTCCCATTAATGCGAGGAAATCAATAATCAGTTCAGGAGGAACGCCATATTTTTCGTTGACTTCATCAGGACCTAAAATAACGTTAGTCATAGTGTTAATAAGCGTGATCTTTGGCGTCACTAACTGCGCCATATCTTTATCACCTGTACTTATTAGGACATCACGTCCGTCAGCAGCTGCTTTTAGTGCCAGTGTTCCAATGACATCGTCTGCTTCCACACCTGAAATAGATAGCAAAGGTAAACCCATTGCCTGTACCATTTCATGTAAAGGTGCTATTTGCTCACGTAAATCATCCGGCATTGGAGGACGGTTAGATTTATATTCCTCATACAATTCATCACGGAATGTTTTACCTTTAGCGTCAAACACAACCGCAACATGGCTTGGTTTATACTGAATTATCAGACTACGTAACATGTTCAACACACCATACATCGCACCAGTTGGTTCACCTTGGCTATTAGTTAGCGGTGGAAAAGCATGATAGGCACGATAAAGATATGAGGAGCCATCTACAAGGATAAAGGGGTTTTCTGCTATCTGGACCATAATCTGTTCATCATTGTTCTGAGGTTCGTTGATATGACTAGAATGCCACATCACAGCCCAATAGACGAATATTACCTGTTCTTTAATGTGGAAATTCGGCGTAAAGAGTCAATTATTTATTGTTAGCAGAACTTAACCGAAAAGAATAAGTGATAATGATAACTTAATATTAATTAAAACAAACTTTAAGCAAAAGCCTTTTCTGTTAATCTATTCTTAATTAAAAATAAAGGCTAAAAATCACATTTACAACTTTGTTTAAAAACGATTTAGGATAGTGTCATTGATTCATCATTAATATTAACGTTCATATTAGTGTCACTTTTTTCCCATTAAGATTTCAACTATCCAACGAACCTCACAATAACCTGTGGATAACTCTGTGAGTAGTTTTTTAATTCTCTCTATATTAATAAGTTACCTTTCTTTTCACTTTATTAACACAATTAAAAAATCAATCACTTAGCGAATTCATTAAGATATTATAAATTAATAAAAACATTTTTCATTAATGTGGATAGTTATATTATGACAATTTTATGAAAGCAAAAAAAATAGCACTCTTATTTACTGAGTGCTATTTTTCATATAAAAACTATATATTTTTACTTAATCCATATAAGAAAGAATTAAGCCTATATTATTTTTTTAACAATAACTGATTCACAATATCAGAATATGTTTTCGCATATTCTTCTGGTGATTTAGCGCTAATGCCATCATTTTTCATCTTGTATTTACCACCAACGATCATGGCTGGCACACCATTAATTTGGAAATCAGCGACAGCATTTTGTTGTTGGCTCACTAAGGAATTGACGACGAAGCTATTCATTGCCGCATCGTAGTCTTCACCTTTAACGCCTGCATTAATAAAAGTATTGCGGATATCATCAACAGAACGAATAGATTGAGTTTCTTGAATACCTTTAAATAAAGCAGGAGAAACTTGATCTTCAACACCTAATGCCATTGCTACAGCCCAAGAACGGGTCAAATCTTTACCTAAAGGCCCTAAAAAATCAACATGATAACGAACAATATTGGTATTTTCTGGTGCGTTCTTTTCAACAGTGCTATTGACTTTATAGACTTCAGAAAACTGGTAACAATGTGGGCAATAAAAAGAGAAAAACTCAACAACATCCGGCGCTGCATTGACAGTTTTGGAAAGATTAGTATATTGTTTGCCTTCAGAAATATCTGCAGCAGACACGCTGAATGCTAACACCATACTTGCTAACGCCAACCAAATCTTTTTCATGTTTCATCGTCTCCTAAGAATTAATACATTGGGCTAAGTTGTAAAGGAGGCTCATTTAACTGCTCCACTTGTCCCTTGAATAAGGCTAATTGTTTAAACCAAAAATCTTGTTCTTGAAACCAAATAAAAGCTCTTGGAAAGGCCGGATCATTCCAGCGCTTTAATACCCATGCGAGATAATGCACCATTCTCATCGCTCTTAGTGGTTCAATTAATGACAATTCTCGTAAATCAAAATCTTGGTATTCATAATAAGACTCAAGGATTGTATCTAATTGTATAATTTGCTCTTGCATTGAACCATTTAATAACATCCAGAAGTCTTGTATTGCGGCTCCCATTCGAGAGTCATCAAAATCAACCATTACAACTTCATCACGCCACAATATATTACCGGGATGGCAATCCCCATGTAGTCGTAATATTTGCCATGTGGAGTCTTCTATTCGAGGACTCACTTCATGAATAAGTTTATCAATCACCTCAATAAACTGAGGCCTGAGGCTATTAGGAATTAATGCACTATTTTCAAATTCTAATTTTGGTGCCATCAGATATTCTGCAATAGAAAGGGTCGGGCGATACTGATAACTCTTTTTTCTACCTATTTGATGAATGCGCCCTAATGTGCGTCCTACTTCTTCTAGTTGAAATAAGTTATCCGTTTCATATGCCCTTCCACCAATACTAGGAAATAATGCAAAATAAAACCCGTCATCAGAAAGATGGACTGTCTCATTATGTATGATTAAAGGGGCTGCAACTGATACTTGAGCTTCCTTTAATGCTAAAACAAATTCATGTTCTTCTTTTATTTGCTCATATGACCAACGCTGAGGGCGATAAAATTTCACCACATAACGCTGTCTATGTTCATCCATAAATTGAAAAACACGATTTTCATAACTATTTAATTCAGTTAACCCTGATTCAGGATAAAAACCAATTTTAACTAGTGCATCCCAAATGTTATCAGGTGAAAGTCCCTGAAAATTAAATGAGGCAGATATTTCCATTTTCTATCCTGAACTTAATCTTTAATTACACCACGGGCGCGTAAAATAGCGGTTTTAAAATCTTCTTCGTAATCTTTTTTTAGCCCAGGTATAACATCTGTCGGTGCTGAACCTCGCATTTTCAGATGGTAAATCAAAATATCATCAGTCAGATCAGATAATTGACCTTTAAAACCCGCTTCATTAGCCAGTTTCTGCAATAATTGAATTAAGTTTAAATCAGAATTCTCTTCCCAAACTGGATGTAGTAATTCCATAACTTCATTAAGACGGTGACATTTCATACAAAAAATCCTTATTATTAATGACAACAACAAAGTACCAATTATTATCTGATAGAAAAAGGAAACCTCTGTCAATATGCGTAAAGATTACGCTTTTTTGATAAAAATTGCTGTTGCTTTACATGAAATCTCACTAAGCCGAGACTTTTTATTAGTATATCGTCTTTGCTTGATAAAAATCGTTCGTAAATTTTAGCCAATTTATTCACAAATATTGAATATGAAAAAGAAGAATATTACAGGTGGTATACTCGCTGGAGGCCAAGCAACTCGAATGGGTGGTGCGGATAAAGGGCTACAAATTCTACATGGAGAACCTTTATACCTCCATATTGCCCAAAAACTAGCACCTCAAGTTGATAGCATATTGATTAGTGCTAATCGAAATCTAGAGCAATATCGCCAGAGCCAATATCCTGTTATTACTGATGAAATAGAAGGGTTTTCCGGCCCTTTGGCCGGTATGCTAACACTATTAAAACAAGCATCCACACCTTGGGTTGCCTTTGTGCCTTGTGATGTGCCTTATTTTCCACTCAATTTGGTTGAAACTCTCTATGAACAAAAAGGAGAGTCTTTGGCTGTTTATGTTGATGATGGTGAAAGAGAGCACCCTACACTAGCACTATTAAATCGTCGCATTATTCCTATGCTAGAAGCCTATTTAGCACAAGGTGATCGAAAATTAATGTTGTTTATGAAGCAGATAAATGCACATTCTGTTTTATTCGCGGATCAAGCAAATGCTTTTATTAATTTAAATACCCCTGACGATATTAAAAAAGCCAACCAATTAAAAAAACAGGACTGAAAAATATGGCACAAGTAGATTTACCCCTTTTAGGGATCACGGCGTGGAGTGGAACTGGTAAAACGACACTACTAAAACAGCTTATTCCACAATTACGCAAAAGAGAAATTCGTGTGGGGATGATCAAACATACTCATCATGATATGGATGTAGATAAACCCGGAAAAGACAGCTACGAGCTTAGAAAAGCAGGCGCCGACCAGACATTAGTCGCAAGCCAACAACGTTGGGCATTAATGACAGAAACTCCAGAACTACCAGAATTAGATTTGTATTACCTCGCATCTCGTTTTGATACGAGTAAACTAGATTTAATCTTAGTCGAAGGATTTAAAGGCGAAACCATTCCTAAAATTGCACTTTATCGCCATATCAACGAGCGTGATTTTAATGATTTACTTGATGAGCACGTTATTGCCGTCGCCAGTGATTGTGATTTAAGTATCGATTTTCCACTACTAGATATCAACGCACCTGAGGCTATCGCAGAATTTATTGCAGATTGGCTAAAGAGCACAAAATAAAAATCACAAATAATAAAGCGCCCTATAAAGGCGCTTTGTTTTCAATTAGATAAAGAAAATTAAGCAAAAATAATAGCCTGATAAGGTTGAAGTATAAGATTTCCTTTTTCATCTTCAACTATTGGGCTGTTATGCAGATATGCCTGTTTTACTTTAAGTGTTAATGACTTTTTCTCACCACTAAAATTACAGTAAATATTGACGGAGTTGCCTTCATAAGTACGCTTAAAAGCAATCACATTTTCTGGTGAATTTAATGGTAAAAACTCTCCATAAATCAAAATATCGCTGATCTCTGAATGTCGTCTTAATGCAATTAATTGTTGGTAATAAGCGAAAAGAGAGTGCTTATCTTTAGTCTCTTGCTCTGCATTAATCTGCGTATAGTTAGGATTAACTTTTAACCATGGTTTGCCTGTACTAAAGCCCCCATTGATCTCACTATTCCATTGGAAAGGTGTTCTTGAATTATCACGACTGCGTTCATTAAAATATTCAATAATTTGCTTATCGCTATAACCTAATTTCTTGCCCCATTCATGTAATTTAAATACATGTAAATCGTCATGTTCTTCCAATGTCATCGAGCAATTTGTCATGCCAATCTCTTGCCCTTGATAAATAAAAGGCGTGCCCCGTTGCGTTAATAAAAATGTTGCTAACATTTTGGCACTAATGGGGTTAATAGCACCTTTAGGGAGAAATTTATTTAATGAACGAGGTTGATCGTGATTTTCTAAATAAGGCGCTCCCCACCCTACTCTTTGAGTATCTAATTGGCTTTTGATAAATACAGGTTTTAATCTTTCACCGGTAATTGGGTTAATTGTAAATGGCTTTTCATTGCGAATATCCAAATCGGCAATGCTAAAATCAAATACCATAGAGAAATAACCATTCTCGCCGACATAAGCACGTAAATCTTTTTCTGGCACATCAATTTCTGCAACTGTCATACTGTTCGCAGGCTTAAAAGTATTCTCAACTAATTCAGTTAAAAACTTATCAATTCCTGGTTGATTCAAAACCCAAGGCACTAAAGAAGCGGAACCATCATCTTTATCAGGTTCAAATTGATATTCAGATAAGGCTTCAGGGGATTTTTTTAAATTACCAATCGCATCAATACGAAATCCAGCAACACCTTTTTTTATCCAGGCATTTATCATATCGATAATATCTTTACGTAAT
Organism: Proteus vulgaris; assembly: GCF_023100685.1. Classification (NCBI taxonomy): domain Bacteria; kingdom Pseudomonadati; phylum Pseudomonadota; class Gammaproteobacteria; order Enterobacterales; family Morganellaceae; genus Proteus; species Proteus vulgaris. Next base: position 4,058,608 of record NZ_CP090064.1, read on the forward strand.
TGTGGATTTTCCCAATTTAAGTCCGGTTGCTCTGGACCAAACGAATTAAAATACCATCGGTCAGTATTTCCTACTCGGCTCCAAACAGAGCAGTCAAAATAAGTACGTAAATTATTAGGCGGAGTCGGTTTATTCCATTGTTTAAAAATATAATAATCCGCATAAGGGCTATTAGGATCTTCGATTGCCGATTTAAACCAAGGATGTTCATCTGAAGAGTGATTTAATACTAAATCTAATAGAATTTTAATATCACGTTTTTTAGCCTCACTGATCAGTTTATCCAATGCCTTGTTATCACCAAAAATAGGATCAACAACGGAATAATCAGCAATATCATAACCGTTGTCTTTCATAGGCGATTTAAAAATAGGGCATAGCCAAATAACATTTGTGCCTAGTGATTGAATATAATCTAACTTTTCAGTGATCCCTGCTAAATCCCCAATACCATCACCATTACTATCGTAATAGCTTTTGGGATAAATTTGATAGACCACGGCTTCTTTCCACCAATTATTAGACATATTCACCTCACTAAGGTAATTAATATATATGGAACTGTTCCATATTTAATATAAGATACTATAAGCACTAAAATAGCGGATAAGGTAATTAACATACTAAAATGTGAAATAGCTCATACTAAAAAAACACAATTACCTCATTAAAGAGGGGTTTGTCTTAATCAGATTAAGATATATTAGACAATCAACTAATTGAAAGGAGCAACAGCATATTCAATGGCCGGGATCCGTGATGTCGCAAAAAAAGCTAATGTCGCCGCAAGCACTGTTTCAAGAGCACTAAATAACAGTGGTTATGTGTCTCAAGTTGCACGAGAAAAAATAAAGAAAGCAGTAGAGGAATTAGATTATATTCCAGATACTTGGCTAAGAAATTTATATCAACAAAAGAGTGCAGTTGTTGGCGTCATTATTAATAGCCTTGAGTACCCTTATTTTGCGACAGTGACTCGTTTTATCGAAAATAAACTCGCCGAAAAGGGTTATAGCATGATGTTATGTGCTACACAAAATAGCAAAGTACGCGAACGTATATTTTTTGATATGCTCAAACGAGGCCAGATTGACGGTATTATTGCAGAATATCTACTATTGGATGACAATGAATATCAGCATATTCAAAAACCAGTAGTCACACTTGACCGCCATCTTCGTGATATTCCGTTGGTTTGTTCTGATCACTATACTGGTGGCCGATTAGCAGCAGAACACCTTATTCAAAAAAGTTGCAAAAAAATACTCTACATCGAAGATAATTCCAGCTATTTATCTTCAACACCTTCTTATCAAAGCTGTTTAGCTTTTAAAGAAACACTTCTTCAATCAGGTATTATACCTATTCCCTGCAAAGTAAATTGGAAAGAAGAAGAGAAAGATTACTTCCATACTTTTGCAACAAGAATACTGACGCAGCATCCCAATATTGATGCTATTTTCGCTGCTGATATTCCTGCGATGGCATTATTTAATGAAGCAACCAGACGAAATATAACCATTCCAGAACAATTAAAAATCGTTGCTTACGATGGAAGTCCTTGGCTAAATCAGACACTGCGCCAATTAACTTGTATTGAACAGCCCTTTGAACAACTGGCTGAAAAAAGCGTAGAAGTGATTAGTGCATTAATTGAGAATAAAGAAATAACAGATAAAGTCTCTGTTATTCCAGTGAAGTTTATTCAAGGTGAAAGTAGTTAAAGCATATATTATAAAATCAATTATTCCTTTATTGCCTCTAAGTTATCGAGGCAATAAAAAACATTATTGATTCAACTCTTGTAATAATTTGGTATTGAGATACAACTTTTCACGACCAACACTCATTTCTTCCAACACACCAATTTCAACTAGCTGTTTAAGATATATCGATGCTGTTTGCCGTTTAGCTACACCATGTTGAACAAGATTATCAATCCGGCAATATGGCTGCATAAAAAGAATTTGGATTAGCTCGTAAGTATATATTTTAGGAAGGTTCTCACACACATAATCAGTTGTTTCTTCCATAAGTTTACGTATAGATAATATTTTACTTGTTGTCCATTGAGATGTACTTTCAACAGCCTTTAACATAAATAGTATCCAAGATCCCCAATCACCTTCTTCGGTTACTTTACGTAAAAGCGTGTAGTAATCATCACGCTTTTCCAAGATAAAGCGTGATAAATAAAGAATAGGTAATGTAAGTAATCCGCTTTGAATTAAATACAAAATATTAAGTATTCGCCCTGTTCTACCGTTCCCATCAGGGAATGGATGAATGCATTCAAACTGATAATGTGCAATAGCCATTTTTACTAATGGGTCTAAATCATCTTCATTGTGTATAAAACGCTCCCAATTTGACAGCAAATTACGAATAGACTCTTCACCCTCTGGTGGCGTATACACCACATGATTATTCTGATCACGTAATACGGTACCAGGGGTTTTTCTTATATCAGTTTGTATTGCGCGTAATTTGGTGCAAATTGCTATCGCTGTGTTGGTACAAAGTGGATAAGTTTCAAGATGAGTATAACCATCATAAAGAGCAGTACGATAACGAAGTGCTTCTTTAGTTGCAGGATCAGCACCGACTTGATGATCAATATACTGAAAAAGCTGATCACTGGTTGTTACAATGTTTTCAATACGTGAAGAGTCTTTTGCTTCCAATATTGGAAGGATATTTATCAATAACTCCTGATCAGGAATTAACTCTCCTGCTGTTTTTAATTCAGCAATTGCTGAGCGCGCATTGATGCACGCTTTTAATATTTCACGTGTTTCAATGAGTTCCAGATCTGGTGGTAACAGTGGTAGATCGTTATAGGGTGTTTTAGGAGACCAACTCATATGTTTATAAAACTCATTTATATCGACATATAGCTATAATATGTCGATACCATAAACATGTCACGCTATTATGTTTATAAAAACACGTTTTATCGACATATCACCATAACATGTCGATACCATAAACATGTCACGCTATTATGTTTATAAAAACACGTTTTATCGACATATCACCATAACATGTCGATACCATAAACATGTTTCGCCATTATGTTTATAAAAACACATTTTATCGACACATCGCCATAACATATCGATATCATAATAAAACGCCAAAGAAAGTTACCCTTCTTTGGCGTTTTATTTGATGATGTTTTACGTCGAAATTGAGTAAAAGCTCTCGTTCTTATTTTGCAGGACGAACAGCGATAACTTCAATTTCTACACGCCATGCAGGGTTCGCCAGTTTATAAACTTGGAACGCTGAGCGTGCTGGTAGTTGATCAGTCTTTGAAGCATCATAGAACTTAGAGTAACCGTTCATGAAACCTTTAAAATCCATAGTGCCATTATTTTCTTCACCACCAACTAAGAATACTTGCATCTTAACAACGTCTTTCATATCAAGACCAAGATTATTCAAGTTAGTTTTGATTTGCTCTAGAACATTAATGGTTTGTTCTTCTGTATTACCATAAGAAGCTAATTCACCTTCTGGTGCATTTGCTGATTTCTTAGTAGGAACTTTACCACTTAAGAAAACCAGATTGTTGCCTGCATTAATTTCAACTGCTTCTGAAATAGGCATACCGTCTAATTTATGATGCACAACATTCTCCGCTGCATTTGCGCTTGCTACACCAAAAATAAAAGGCAGGGCAACAAGTAAACTTTTATAGCGCATGAAAACTCCTTAAAATGTTTAATCTACAGTAAAACAAGGGGTTAATTACTACTTAAAACGATCCATTCTAAATGGTGTTGGATCAATAACTGGTTTTTTACCTGTTACAATATCAGCCGTTAATTCACCGGCTGCAGGGCTTTCAGTCATTCCCCAAACTGTAGCGGTATTAATAACTAGGCCTGGATATTCTTTGACCTCAGAAATAATAGGTAATTCATCAAATGTTGGACTAACAACTGCACCCCAACGCTCAACAACTTGAGATTTTTCAAATACAGGGAATTCAGCTTTCATTCTTTGGAACACAGCATCTAAGTGCTCAGTATTTTGTGTTGCTGTTGCAATGCGATATTGTTCGAACGGTGTTTTTTCATCTAATTTCCAAGATGTTGCCATCTTAAATGAATTAAATAAGTCTTCACCGATAGAGAATTCTAATGGTAGCTCACCACCACCTAATAGGTGCATGAACTTAGGTCCTAATAAGAAACTATCTTTCACAATAGAACTTGTGAAAATGCGTGGTGCGACAGCGTAAGTACCATCCGCTTGCTCACGGAAGTGAATGCCGTTTGGTAAATGCACGTTACCACGAGGTGCGCCAGGAACACCTGATACACGTTGTTGTGATAAGTAAACATTCAGCGTTGGAATATCAATGCCCATGTTACCCATAAATAGGCGTGACCAAATACCACCAGCAAGAACAACATGAGATGTTCTAATTGCACCTTTTTCTGTTACAACATCAGAAATTTTACCACCAGCAGTTTCAATACCTCTTACTGCACAGTTGGTGTAGATTTTTACACCAATTTGCTTAGCATAACGTGCTAATGCTGGTGTACCTGTTTCTGGATCAACAGAACCTGAGTCTTCTTCGAAAGCAGCAACAGTCCATGGCGTTTGCGCACCAACAAGACGGTTTGATAACTCATCACCTTTAATAATGCGAGTATTTAATGGCGTATCAAATCCTGCAGATTCTTTTGCTGTTTTGATCCATGCTTGGGCTTTATCAAACGCTTTTTCATCAGCAAGTGCTTCTACGCGACCTTGTGTACGATAACTGGTGTCTGCACCAATTTTCTCGTTCATACCACGCCATAAGATTTTCCCGTAATGATGTAATGGGAAAATTTCTGGTGATGTTTGATAGCTAATAATTTGGCTGTATGCTCGGCCCGATTGTTCACCGCCAATCTCGCCTTTTTCTAAAATAGTGACACTCATGCCACGTTCTGCAAGGTTGATAGCGGTCATGATGCCTTGGATACCAGCACCGATAATCACTGCATCAGACTCTTTAGGTAGAGCACCTTCTGTCCCTTCGACAAATGATACTCTAGATTTAGTTTCAACGAATTTGCCATCACGACGAACCATTGGAACTAACGCAGCACCGCCAGCTAAAACGCCCGCAGCACCAACACCTAAAAGCAGCTTTCTCCTTGAAATTTTCATCTTCTACCTCAGTAATGGATTTACCATTTATATTTATAATGTTATTAATTTGTATCTTTAAAATTGGATATTATCATAGTTCATTATATTGTTAATAATTATAATTATTTGTTAATCATTTCCACCAACAACAATATCCACAGATACAATATGGTTACTTCAATCGTTTTTTCTCATAAAAAAACATCAATTAAAGACATTCATTCTCTGAGGGTAAGATGGTTATACATTGATATATAAGAATATAATTATAAATTATAAGATTTGTGATAAAAAAGATGATTGTTTCTTTAATTAACATTTTGATACAAAACAACATGTAAATCTGTCAATTTTTGTTTACAAAACGAGCAAAACCTATCGCACAATTGCATAAAATAAAAAGTCGATATTGACGGAGTAATAACCTTTTTTTTACAAAATAAGTTATTTCACTTTATGACTGGTTTAGTGGTTAATAAGCAGACGAATATGCTTTTAGGAAAAAATAGAAAAGAAAGGGGTTAAACTAAAAATAAAGTAGGAATAAATACAAATTTTCAATAAAAAAAGCCAGAGTATAAACTCTAGCTTTTGCATGTTAATTTCAAAGTAAGCGATATTATGCGCTTATCTCATGGTAACAAATTCTTCGGCTGCCGTTGGGTGAATTGCCACAGTGTCATCAAAGTCTTTCTTCGTTGCCCCCATTTTCAGTGCAACTGCAAAACCTTGTAACATTTCATCCATACCAAAACCAATACCGTGAATACCGACAATTTTTTCATCAGCTCCCACACAAACAAGTTTCATACGGCAAGGTTGGCGATGACGAGTCACAGCACTATACATTGCGGTGAAAGAAGATTTATATACTTTGACCTGTTCAGCACCGTATTGCTCAACGGCTTGAGGCTCTGTTAAACCAACAGTACCAATAGCTGGATGGCTAAAGACAACCGTAGGGATATTCGAATAATCTAAGTGCTCATTAGGTTTATTGTTAAATAAACGCTCTGATAGACGACGGCCTGCAGCAACTGCGACCGGGGTTAATTCAACCGCACCAGTGTTATCGCCCACAGCATAAATTCCCTTTACATTGGTATTTTGGAATTTATCGACTTTGATATAACCTTTTTCGTTTAACTCAACGCCTGTTACTGTCAGATTAAGGTTATCGGTTGCAGGCTCGCGACCAATTGCCCAAATTAAAGTATCGACGGTTTGTTCTGTGCCGTTTTCCAGCTGTAGCGTTAAACTGCCATCTGAATTTTTGATCACCGCTTTAGGGATCGCGTGAGTATGTAGCTTAGGCCCTTCGCTCTCCATCACTTCAAGCAGAGTTTCAACAATTAATGGATCGAAATTACGCAGTGGGGCATGTTTGCGTACAAATAGATGCGTTTCACTTCCTAAAGCATTTAACACACCTGCAAGTTCTACTGCAATATAACCAGCACCAACGACAGCAACACGTTTTGGTAATGCTTTTAACTCAAAGAAGCCGTCAGAATTAATGCCATATTCGGCACCTGGAATATTAGGTTGAACAGGACGTCCGCCTGTTGCAATCAGAATATTATCGGCTGTGATTTTCTCACCGTTGACTTCAATCGTATTCGCATCAACAAAACGAGCAAACCCTTGGATAACATCAACTTTATTATTACCTAATACACGGTCATAAGACTGATGAATACGGTCAATATAAGCAGAACGGCTACTGATAAGAGTATCCCAATCAAAACGATTAACCGTCGTATCAAAACCATAATCAGGGCCATATTGATGAATAGCTTCGGCAATTTGCGCTGCATGCCACATCACTTTTTTAGGTACACAGCCCACATTAACACAAGTGCCACCTAATGCTTTCGCTTCAATTAATGCACATTTTTGGCCATACATTGCTGCTCTATTAATTGATGCGATACCGCCACTACCGCCACCAATGGCGATATAATCGTAATGTTTGCTCGTCATTTCTCTGATCCATTTATCTGTAGAAAAATAGGTAACTCACAGGCTAAGTCTTTCATGTCATAAAGTCTATTATGACAAAATTTAATACATAGCACGTCAGATTTTAGCTTTTACAGTAATAGGCAAAAACAATAATAAGGATGCTTATTCTGGTACAACCCATTCAACTGATGTATGACCAATACCTTCAGGAACTAATGTTTTATGTAACCAAGGTAATATTGATTTCATTTGTGACTCTAGCTTCCAAGGTGGGTTAATCACAATCATACCTGATGCCGTCATACCTAATTGATCACTATCAGGTTTTACTGCTAATTCAATTTGTAAAATTTTACGAATGCCAGTTGCTTCAAGCTCTTTTAGCATACGCTTAATTTGCTGACGATGAACCACTGGATACCAAATCGCATATGTTCCCGTTGCAAAGCGTTTATGACCTTCCACAACACCTTTCACTACAGCAGAATAATCCTGTTTAAGCTCATAAGGAGGATCAATTAATGCGAATCCACGACGACTTGCGGGTGGTAGTTTAGATTTCAATTGGCCAAAACCATCTTCGCGAGAAACTCTCACTCGCGGATCACGAGAAAATTCTGTGCGTAATAGAGGGTAATCTGTTGGGTGTAATTCCGTTAACACCAAAGAATCTTGTTCTCTTAATAGTTTTCCCGCCAATAAAGGAGAACCAGGATAATAACGCAGTTCACCATTTGAGTTTAATTCTCCAACGGCTTCAAGGTAAGGTAAAATAAGCTCTGGTACCTCATCTTGTTGCCATAAGCGTGCAATACCTTCTAGATATTCGCCAGTGCGAGTCGCATGAGCATTGGTTAATTGATAACGTCCAGCGCCAGCATGAGTATCAAGATAAAGAAATGGTTTTTCTTTCTCTTTTAAAGACTCAATGATGAGTGTTTGAACAATATGTTTTAAAACATCGGCGTGGTTGCCAGCATGAAAACTATGGCGATAGCTCAGCATTCTTTATCTTCCGTTAGAAATAAGTATAGCTTAGTAGTGAATTTACTCTGAAAGCTTGATTAAGTTCAGTGTATCAGAAAAAGCCGAACTTCTTCATTGAAAGCGAAAGAAACGTTGTGTCTTAGTGTTCAGTCGTTATGATAATCCTATATTTCACTTAAGATTAGATAGGATATTAAAATGAAAAAAGTACTCTTTACCGCAATTGCATTAACACTGTCTGTTAGCAGTGTGTATGCCAACACCTCAATCAATGGCTGCGAGATTAAAAAACAAAATATCCAAAAACAGATGGAATATGCAAAAGCACACGGTAATCAATACCGCCTACAAGGCTTAGAACGAGCATTACAAAATGTTGAGCGTTATTGCGCACCAGAAAAAGTGGTTGAAAATACGCGCCTTGAATTACGTGAAAAACAACTTGATGTCAAAGAGCGTGAACTTGAATTAAAAGAAGCTCAACTCAAAGGTGATACAGATAAAATCGCCAAACAAGAAAGAAAATTGGCTGAAGAAAAAGCAGAATTAAAAGCTATTGAAGATGAATTAAATCTACTGACAAAATAATTATCATCATAAATCAATGCCTACTCCTTATTTATTTATGAAATACAGAATAGAACAATACGCGAGTAGCCATTTTCTAATTAAACTCAACCAATTCAGAATTACTGTATTGGTTTTGTATTCTTAATTAAGTACAAGGTGATCACGCCTTTTAATAGTTCATCATCTACACTTAAACCAGAACAAACAATTACATCATCTAAATCAGAGGCTAATTACAATAAGCATAAGGTATGTAATAGAAATTAAGCTATGCTATTTTTGAGTAGAAACTATAGTAATACTACTAATTTATTAAAAATGGACTGATCTAATTAAAGAGGATATATGTCAGAAGAGCAGCAACAAAAAACAGCAGATGAAAAAACTCAACTGACTCAGCCACTAAAAAAAGGGCTGGAAAAAGGATTACATGGTGGAAAAAAAGCCATCGGTATTGGGATAAAAATTAGTAATTTCATTACCAATATTCCTTTTATTGCACATCTTATTCGTGCCGCAGAGCGCTTCACTGATAGAATGGGAAATCAGTTTGGTGCCGCTATCACTTATTTCTCATTTTTATCATTAATCCCTGTATTAATGCTTTCCTTTGCCTGTGCCGGTTTTGTTTTAGCCTCAAATCCCGATTTGCTCGCTAAATTAATTACTGGTGTAGCAAATAGTATCGACGATCCAACATTGGCTGCAACCGTTCAACAAAGTATTGATACCGCTGTTCGTCAACGTACAACTGTCGGTTTAACGGGTTTAGCAATTGCACTTTATTCTGGTGTTAATTGGGTTGGTAACTTACGTCAGGCCATTTTGGCACAATCACGACTTGTTTGGGAAAGAAACAAAGAAGAGCAAGAAAAAATCTATTTCCGCTATTTCCGTGATTTCTTAGCGCTGATTGGCTTACTCTTTGCGTTAATTGTCACTATAACACTCACTTCTGTTGCGGGATCAGCCCAAAGAATGATTGTTCATACCTTAGGATTAGATGGCATTGAATGGTTAACGCCGGCATGGACAACCATCGGCCTAACAATCTCCATTACTGCAAACTATTTACTATTTTTGTGGATATTATGGATTTTACCTCGCCATCAACCTAAACGTATTTCTCTTATGAAAGGTACGCTTATCGCCGCCATTGGCTTTGAAATTTTAAAATCCGTAATGACATGGATGCTACCAAGAATAGCAAGCTCACCTTCAGGTGCCGCATTTGGTTCGGTAATAGGCTTAATGGCTTTCTTCTACTTTTTTGCTCGATTAACACTCTTTTGTGCCGCGTGGATCGCCACTGATGGTCCAAATATGCGTAAAGAACAGCTGACTGAAACGCAATCAACATCTTAATTTTATGATAAAACTACAATGGTTAATTCCCTGCATTAACCGTCTATCAATAACGTAATAAGGAAAAAAAATGCCATACGTTAATATTAAAATCACACGCGAAGGTGCAACTGCCGAACAAAAAGAACAACTTATTGCGGGTGCAACACAACTTTTGGTTGATGTCTTAGGCAAAAACCCAGCAACCACAGTCGTTGTGATCGATGAAGTAGAAACGGATAACTGGGGAATAGGCGGTAAAACCGTAACAGAATTACGAGCAGTGGCAAAAAATAAATAAAGAATAATTGCAGAATAAATAAAGGGTGCCAAGTACACCCTTTTTACTGATTTATTTTCCTGATAGATAAGGAAGTAACTATGGTTCAATCAATGACTGATGCTTTTCATGCCTTACCCTCAGCGAGTGCTATTTATATTACAGGTGCCGGCATTCAATACCCTTTTGGTATGGCACATGGATTTGCCGATGAAAGTACCCTGAAAAAATTAACTGTAGATACTCCTTTTCGGATCGCAAGCAATACAAAAACCTTTCTCGCAGCCGCTTTTTTACGTTTATGGGAACAAGATGCTCTGTCCCTTGATGATGACATAACTAAGTATTTAAGTACTAATTATCAACAGACATTATTAGAGCTAGGGTATGATCTTAACACTATCACATTGCGCCATTTATTAAGCCACAGCAGTGGTTTATTTGATCACGCAAATGAAGCTTACCTTGAGAAAGTCATAAATAGCCCCACCCATCAGTGGACTCGAGAAGAACAGATCGCGCATTATGCTCACCAAGGTTTTCCCATTATCCCTGCTGGAAAACGCTTTATTTATTCAGATACTGGATACATCTTATTAGGCGATATTCTTTCTCAATTTATGAGAAAAAATATGGCTACAGCAGTTCGTGAATTATTACATTTTCAAGACTTAGATTTACCCCAAACATGGTGGGAAGGTCTGGAGCCACAACCCATATCCAAGAAAACTCGCGCTAGACAATTTGCCGGGGAACATGAAGGTACTCACATTGATGCCTCAATGGATACTTTTGGTGGTGGAGGTCTTGTGATGACAACGCTTGAATTAGCTAAATTCACAGCAGATCTTTTTGAAGATAGAGTGTATGCACATCCATCCACCTTAAAAGAGATGAAATGGCAAGGCTCACATACTGGTGCTACAAATTATCGTTTAGGGTTGATGGCTGAAGAGACGAACTTAGGGACTCTTTATTATCATCTAGGTTATTGGGGTTCTGTTGCTTGTTATTTGCCTGAAAAACAAATTGCTATTGCAGGCTTTACAACTCAAAAAAATAACCGTGAAGCATTAACTGAAATAATTAAAGAAGCATTTAAACGCCTTTAATATTAAAAAAGCAAAAAGCCAAAAATGTATTAATAACACTTTTGGCTTTTTTAATTGTATAAACGCTAATTTTTTATATCAGCACAACGAATTATTTTATGGTTATTTCTTCGCCGGAGTTGTCACTGTAGGTGTTTCCACCGTTTTATTTGGTGCCGTATTAGCGGGTTCTGAAGCTGGTGTATTTACTACTTCTGGATGAACTTGCTTTTCAAATTGAATACGCAATTCACCTAAATTTACGGTCGGTGTTTCACCACTTTGCGTTAATACAAAAGTAATATCTTCAGACAATACTCTTGAAAGCTCCTGATTTAATGTTTCTTTAGTTAAACCGGCTAAAAATGCTTGGCGTAAACGTTGATATTGCTCAGGAGGAATATCAATAATATTGCTTTGTTGTGATAACAAACGCTGATTAATTAAAATAGCCGTACTTGTTTTTGCATAGCGGGCAAAAAGCTGTGTTAACTGAAGTTGTTTCTCTTGTTGAAGCTCTTTATATAACTCATCGCTAATGCCTTGATTACGCAAACGACCTAATTCTTCACCCACCCATGATGCTAACGCTGGAATATTTGCTGTCGCAGTATCAACATTCAAAGAACAACTGGCGCGCTGATATTGTACTCTGCAATCAATGTTAACTTGCGTACTGTCATTTTCTTTACGTTGTTCAAGGCTACGGCCTAAATGAACAAAGATCACTTCGCGTGCTAAATCACTTAACCAATATTTATTTAACGCATCAGAGTCTTTTACTGGCGACCAATCTAGATCCCAAATTAAAGAAATTTGATCTTTAGCTCGCATGGGCTCTTGTACATATAATGTTTCAGGCTTCATATCTGCCAACATCGGTACTGGAACAGGGGTAACTCGCTTTCCAGATAGCGATGAAAAGGCCTGATTAATACTTTCGGTCAATACTCGATTATCAACATTGCCAGTAATATAAAGCGTCATCATATCAGGGGTATACCAACGCTGTTGATAATCTGATAATTCTTTTGTATTAACTGACTGATTAACTGGCTTACCGGGATTGTGGCCTTTTAGATTAGATCCTTCAAGACGTGAGCGCCAAATAGGATCTTCAATATTAAGTGGAAATGTGGCAATAGGAAGTGGGGACTGAACAGCGTTACGGACTGCATTTTCAGTATATTGCGCTGGCTTAGCAATTCCCGCAAGCAATGCAAAAGCATCTTTTAATAGTTCAGGTTGGTTATTTGGCAGACTTAAATTATAAACCGTAAAATCGTATGAAACGATCATTGGCGGTAACGGATAATCTGGATCTAACGCATTTTTCCATAAGTTATCGCGCTTCTCTGGTGTCAGGCCTGTATTTTCTAATACATTGAGTTTAGACACCAAGGATGAAAAACCCGTTTCACTGCTTTTCTCTGATAAAGAACCTGTATTCACTAATAAACGAATTTGTATTCTATCATTAGGGCGTTGCGGTGTTTGTAAGATTTGCCACTGAAAACCATTTGCTAGTCGCCCTTCTTGCCAAGCAGGATCAGGCTGTAAAGCTTCGGCCTGAACTTGGCAAACAACAGCGCCAAACATAACGCTTCCCAATAAAATTCGTGTCATTACACCCTGCATGTGAACCTCTGTTTTATTAATCCTTGGTATTAAACCACTTATGAGGTTTAACAATAAGCGCCAAAAGACATGTTAGATGTTTGATGTCTATTTTTTGTATTATCATTCTTTGTCACCACAGAAACATGAAATGAAATCACTATAGTGATTAGACTCATTATGGCGTAAGAAGGTTCAGACCTTCGGCAATTTTTGATCAGATTTTTGATGATTATATCCTTTAACCAGCAAACCAATCTCATCATCACGATGTGATTCTGGACAAGATAAAGCAGAAACTTGGCTATCTTTATTAAGAGTAACGGCTATTTGGCGTAAAGGTTTCACCACAATACGATTGATACACCAGCTAATCGCAACCGTTAGAATAAGTCCCATTAACAGATATGTGGTTAACATTAGTGCGACAGTGTTGCTGGCAAAACGATAAAAACGGTTTGTGTCAGCCTGTAAAATAAGATAGCCGGTATAAGACTTATCATCTGTTGAAGTAATACCTAATGGCTGTAATGGAATAACAGCCTCAACAGGGATACCAAAAAGCCAGCTTGAGAAATCAGATACGTCTTTTTTGGGTGCAAAATCTAAGTTCATCACTTGAATATTCTCAGGTTGCATCACTATCGCTTTACCGAGGATACCCGTTGCTTTTAACCCAATTATCTGTTTTTTGGCATCATTTAAATCTGATCGTAACAATGCATCAGCAAGTGGTTGCTGGATACTGACACCCGCATTAAAAAGCTGATTTTGATAATCTTCACGGCGTTGATCTATCAAATAGACAAGTTGGATACTGATAAAAATAGCAATAGTCACCAACGTAACGCCCGCAACTGCGGCCATCTGTTTTATTGTTAATGAATGTTTAAGATGAGGTTTCATCATTGCTATTTCCAATATACATACTTGAACAGAGTGATTATACTGTATTTTTTAGATTATGTATCACCCTCAATAAAGAAAATAGCGCGATAAAAACTGTCTATCCATTAAAACTAAAGTAGATAAATATATAATTATTATTATTTGAGTATAGTTGTAAGATAAAAATAGTAAAATGAGATAAATACTGGGTTTCACTTTTTTAACCGCAATATTGCCATATTATTTTGATTATAGAATATATTTCACTAAAAAATACAATACCATGTAAATTTAAATCTATAAAAATCTTATTAAGATGTTAAAAACAAAAATAAAAGAATAATAATATTTTAATATATAAATATTTTTTATTTTTAATACCAGCACCACTTAATATTTTAAGAAATTCACATGAAATAACATTTAATATTTACTGAATCATAATAGGATTGTTTCATTTAGATTAGCTTAATATAATTAAAAAAAGGAGCAATATATTTTAATATATTGCTCCTCTTTGATTAAATATATTCTTTTTTATTTAAGGTGCTATGTTATCTTGCTCAACAGCAAAACAAGCAATAAGTTGGCCATTATAATCTTTTAAAGTTGGCTGTAATTGACTGCATGTCCCAAATGCACGGCGGCAACGTGCTGCAAAAGCACACCCTGGTGGTGGATTTAACGGGCTTGGCAATTCTCCTGTTAATTTAATACGTTCGCGTCTTAATTCAGGTGTTAATCTTGGCGTTGCTGATAACAAGGCTTGTGTATAAGGATGCTGAGGGTTTTCAAAAATTTGAGCCTTAGTACCTTTTTCTACACAACGTCCTAAATACATCACAATAACTTCATCTGCAATATGCTCAACAACGGAAAGGTCATGAGAAATAAAGACATAAGAAAGCCCCATATCCTGTTGAAGATCCATCATTAAATTTAGCACTTGAGCACGCACTGAAACATCGAGAGCAGAAACGGGTTCATCCGCCACCACAATATCCGGCTCAAGCATTAAACCACGAGCAATAGCAATACGCTGACGTTGACCACCAGAAAACATGTGGGGATATCGGCTATAATGCTCTGTTTTCAATCCCACTTTTGCCATCATTGATAATACTTTTTCTTTACGTTCAGATACGTTAAGTGTCGTATTGATCAAAAGTGGCTCTTCTAGAATTTGTCCCACCTTTTTACGGGGGTTTAATGATCCATAAGGATTTTGAAATACAATTTGGATCTTTTGGCGACGCAATTTCTCTGCTGATTTATCTTTGATCAACAGATTCTGCCCACGGTAAGAAAGCTCCCCTGAAGTGGGGATCTCAATCATGGTTAATAATCGACCTAATGTCGATTTTCCACATCCTGATTCGCCAACAATCGCCAAGGTTTTACCTCGCTCTAACTCAAATGAAACACCATCGAGCGCTTTCACTGTTTTCTCTTTTGAAAACAGCCCTCCTTTAACATTGTAATACTTGGCTAAATTGACCGCCTTTAATAAGGGAGTAGTGACATTTGGATTAACTTCAACCATGAGTAGGTCTCCCTGTATTATCTAACGGTGTATGACATTTCACGCGATGTGTTCCCAATTCTCTTAAAACAGGTTCTGTTTTATAGCATTCATCATGAGCATAAGGACAACGAGGATTAAGTAAACATCCCGTTGGTCTATCATAGCGACCTGGTACAACCCCAGATAATGAAGTTAATCGCGCTTTGTTGCTGGCAAATTCAGGTAATGCTCTTAATAGTGCCTGTGTATAAGGATGACGAGGTGATTTAAAAATTTCTGATGCCTTTCCTGATTCAACAACTTGCCCTGCATACATCACAATAATGGTGTCGGCGGCTTCTGCCACTAATGCTAAATCGTGAGTGATAAGCACTAGCGCCATATTTTCTTGCTTTTGTAAATCCAACAATAGTTCGATGATCTGCGCCTGAATAGTTACATCCAGAGCCGTTGTCGGTTCATCAGCAATCAATAACTTAGGGCGACAAGCAATCGCCATTGCAATCATCACTCGCTGGCTCATACCGCCAGAAAGTTGATGAGGATACACATCTAAACGTGAAGCAGGATCAGGAATACCCACCAACGTTAAAAGGTCGATAGCACGTTGTTTACGTGTTTTTCGGCTTCCACCTTGATGAACTTTCAATGCTTCCATGATTTGATAGCCAACCGTAAAACAGGGGTTTAGGCTGGTCATTGGATCTTGGAAAATCATTGCGACATCGGCTCCCACCAAATTACGTCGCTCTGATTCAGAGATTTTCATTAAATCTCTGCCATCAAAATAAAGCTCTTGAGCACTTACTCGCCCCGGAAAATCAATCAGCCCCATAATAGCCAGTGAGCTCACAGATTTACCTGAACCAGACTCTCCAACAATACCAACGACTTGCCCTTCTTCAACTTGATAGCTAATTCTGTCTACCGCTTTAAACGGAGTATCTTCATCACCAAAGTGAACCGATAATTGATTAATATTTAATAATGCCATCTTCTTACTCCGTTACTGCTTTAATTTCGGATCAAGCGCATCTCGTAAACCGTCACCCATTAAATTAAAGGCAAGCACAGTAAACAAAATAGCAAGACCAGGGAACGTCACAACCCACCATGCACTTTGTGTAAACTGCAACACGTCAGATAACATAGTTCCCCACTCAGGAGTTGGAGGCTGAGCGCCCATACCTAAAAAGCCCAATGCCGCCATATCTAAGATTGCATTAGAAAAACCTAAAGAAGCTTGAACAATTAAAGGCGCAAGACAGTTAGGTAAGATATTGATAAACATTTGGCGCATTGACCCCGCACCAGCAACGCGAGACGCAATAACATAGTCACGGTTTACTTCAATTAAAACAGCAGCTCGTGTTAATCGGACATAATGAGGTAAAGCAACAAAAGTCAGTGCAATAGACGCATTAACGATAGAAGGCCCAAAAATTGCTACCAGCACTAATGCCAATAATAAACTGGGTAATGCCAGCATAATATCGACCACTCGCATAATGCCGATATCCACAAGACCACCAAAATAACCTGCTGCTAGCCCTAGAATAATTCCTAAGATAAGTGACAGTACGACAACGATACAGCCAACTAATAATGAAAGACGAGCACCAAACATTAAGCGAGAAAGAATATCTCTGCCAACATCATCAGTACCTAGAATAAATTGCCAACTTCCCCCTTCTTGCCAAACAGGAGGCGCTAATAAGAAATCACGAAATTGCTCATTCGGTGCGTGAGGCGCAAGAAAGCCTGCAAATAACGCAATCAGCAACATAATTACGATATAAATTAATCCAACAACTGCGCCCTTATTTTGTTTAAAATAGTGCCAAAATTCTTGGAAGGGTGTCATGGGAGCCGGTGCATTGATGACCGGTGTAACTTTATTTTCAGTCATTATGCATTCCTTATTTTTTATGGCGAATACGTGGATTCACAATGCCATAAAGAACATCAACCAACAGATTGACAAAAATAATCATCGTTGCAATTACCAGCACACCACCTTGAACTACGGGGTAGTCTCGTCGTTGTAAGGCATCAATTAACCAGCGTCCTAATCCCGGCCATGAGAAGATGGTTTCTGTTAAGATTGCGCCAGCCAGCATTGTCCCAACTTGTAATCCAATAACAGTGACAACAGGCAACATCGCATTACGTAATGCGTGAATAAGAATGACGCGAGCACGGCTTAAGCCTTTTGCTCTTGCTGTACGAATATAATCTTCCCCTAATACTTCAAGCATTGAAGAGCGTGTCATACGCACGATAACCGCTAGAGGAATGGTTCCTAATACAATTGCAGGTAAAATAATATGATGGATAGCATCAATGAAATCCCCTTCTTCACCCCAAATAAAGGTATCAATTAGCATAAATCCGGTAAGAGGATTACTGTCATCTAAAAAGACACTATCAGCGAGACGTCCAGATACTGGCGTTAGGTCTAATTTTACAGACACCAGCATGATTAACATGATCCCCCACCAGAAAATTGGCATGGAATAACCTGCTAATGACACACTAATCGCAGTATGATCAAAGATAGAGCCACGTTTCACCGCAGCTAAAACGCCCACAGGAATACCGACTGAAACCGCAAAGATCATGGCACAAACGCCAAGTTCTAAAGTGGCTTTAAAACGAGGTAAAAATTCATCCCAGACAGGAATGCGGCTTTTTAATGAAATCCCCAAATCACCATGAAGAATACCATTTAGGTAATTAAGGTATTGTTGCCATAACGGTTTATCCAACCCTAACTCCGCCATTAAATAAGCATGGCGCTCTGGAGATAGACCACGCTCACCCGCCATAATCATTACCGGATCGCCGGGAATAAGATGTACGAAAATAAACGTAAGTAATGTAATTCCGATAAACGTAGGGATCACAAGTCCCAAACGTTGAAGGATAAATTGCAGCATATCCTAGTTCTCTTTTCAAACATCAGCTAAAAGATAGCGCTGATAAATCAGGAGAAAATCCCCTGCGCCCACAGTGTACTGAATGTATTCTTTATTATGGAATAGCGGTGCCTTTCATGAAGAAAGACACCGTACTTAAGTAAGGTATTGCTATTATTTCAGAGAGACATTCTCGAAGTGATGTTTACCTAATGGATCAACCACATAGTTCTCCACTTTTTTACTCACTGGCTCATATACCGTAGAGTGAGCAATAATTAGTGCAGGAGCTTGATCGTGCATAACGACTTGAGCTTGTTTATAAAGCTCGACACGTTTTTCATGATCTGACGCTACTCGCGCAGGCTGGATCAGATCTTCAAATGGCTTATAGCACCACTTAGAATAGTTTGAACCTTGCTCTTTCGCAGCACAGCTAAATAATGTCGCAAAGAAGTTATCTGGATCCCCATTATCCCCAGTCCAACCCATCATTACCGCTTGGTGTTCGCCGGATTTAGCACGTTTGAGATATTCACCCCACTCGTAACTTACAATTTTGGTTTTAACGCCAATTTTTTCCCAATCCGCTTGTACCATTTCAGCCATACGACGTGCATTTGGGTTATAAGGGCGTTGTACTGGCATTGCCCATAAATCGATAGTAAAGCCATCAGCAAGACCCGCTTCTTTTAGCAGTGCCTTGGCTTTTTCAGGGTTATATTCATAATCAACAATATCATCGTTATAACCCCACATTGTTGGTGGAATAAGATTTTTTGCTTTTTGGCCTGCACCTTGGTAAACCGCTTCAATAATCGCGTCTTTGTTCACAGCCATACTTAATGCTTGACGAACTTTTTGGTTATCTAGAGGTTTCTTCTCAACGTTAAACGAGATATAACCCACGTTTAAGCCCGGCTGTTCTAACAGATTGATATCGCTATTTTGTTTCATTTTCGCAATATCAGCAGGATTTGGGAAAGGCATCGCCTGACACTCACCTTTTTGCAATTTAGCATAACGCACAGAAGCATCAGGTGTAATAGAGAAAACTAAGCGATCAATGTCTGGCTTTTTACCCCAATATTGGTCATTTGCTTTATAAAGAATACGAGAATCTTTTTGATATTGTTGTAATTGGAAAGGCCCTGTACCAATAGGATCTAAATCTACTTTTTCAGGTGTTCCTGCTTTCATCATATTATCGGCATATTCCGCAGATAATATGGATGCAAAGTCCATTGCCATATCAGCAATAAAAGGCGCTTCTGAACGTGTTAAAACAAAACGAACGGTATGATCATCAACTTTTTCGATTTTCTCGATCATGTTGTTCATGTCCATTCCTGAAAAGTATTCGTAACTTCCGCCAGACACTTTATGGTAAGGATGTTGTGGGTCCATTTGACGCATAAACGTATACATTACGTCATCTGCGTTAAATTCACGGGTTGGCTTAAAGGTTTTGCTACTATGCCAACTCACGCCTTTACGTAAATGGAAGGTATACACCTTACCATCATCACTCACATCCCAACTTTCAGCGAGTCCTGGAATGATTTCCGTTGTACCCAATTTAAATTCAACTAAACGATCATAAATAGGTACCGAACTTGCGTCATAGGTTGTTCCTGAGGTAAATAGCTGAGGGTTAAATCCTTCAGGTGAACCTTCGGAGCAATATACTAATGTTTTTGCCTGCACACCCGCAGAAACAGCTAATGCAAGTAGCCCGATTGTTGCGGTTAAAATTCCTGTCTGTTTTTTGGAGCTTTTCATCATTACTCTCCGAAATTGTTCTGTTGTGTTTTGGCTTCCTGTTTAAAAACGGAATGCCTTTTTATTTTGTCATTGTTCAATTAACCAACTGTATCCCCTTACGTCAATAAGGGTCTACTCCGTAAAAAGAACAAGTTATAAACACAAATGAAACGAATATCGAACAAACTCAGAATAAAAAAATAAGTCTCTGACTAATATCTAGTCAATAAAACCACACATTAAGAAATCCTTAAGTGAAATGACTGTTTTAAAAAAAGCTATAATTTGTGATTAACCGCTTAAATATTGAACGAATATTTTGAAATGAAACAAAGAACTTGGTGCTTTATTCTGTTATGGAAGAAAAATAATCACCTTGCTAGAGGATCCTGATTTTAGTTTTGATCAGACAAATAGAGTGAAAAGTATTAATCTTTGCCTCTTAGCAAATCACTTAACTAGATAAGACCATGAAATTCAGTCTGTTATTAATGATTTTAATTCTTTCATAGTGAAAAATTTATATTCTTTAAGCATTATCAGAAGTTCTATCGCCCATAAAAAGTGGCATTGAAAGAAAATTTAAAGACATCTTTAGACTGTTTATTAAAATTATTAAAAACGTCTAAAATAATTTAATGCCTAAACAACTTTATAGGTCAGCGAAACCTACTGCATTTTTAGCCAATATTTATCTTGATTTGGAAAATATTTCCACAGCTCTCTGTTTCTGAACTGTATGGGAGTTTGGAATGCAAATAGAGATGAGATAGAAGTAAGGTTGATCGAGAGAAAACACCTTTTATGGTGAAATCAAAAATAAGAGTGAGGTATTTTTGGTAAGACTAAAACGACAAAACCCCGCTTTAAAAGCGGGGTTTCTTAATATGGTCGGCGAGAGAGGATTCGAACCTCCGACCCACTGGTCCCAAACCAGTTGCGCTACCAGGCTGCGCTACTCGCCGAAAACGAGGTGCATCTTACTGCCAGAAACCCACTGCGTCAATACTTTTTTAGTATCCCCTGACTGTTCGTATGGTTTTCAACCAAAACGCTTGATTTTTAACTTTTTTATCATAAAATCCACCCACTTTTAGCGTAACTATAACAATCGGCTTCTTCTATATTCTCTGCAAATTCTGTTTTTCTTTACATTGCTGATAAAAAACAAGAAAAAATAACAAATTTATTCGCTAATACTATCGTTTATTTTATATGCTTTTTATATAATTTACTTATGTCAAATAAGGTGGGTAGTTTAGAGAATGAAACAATGTTGGTGGAGCCTCGCATTACTCCTGTTGTTAACCACACTTCCAGCCCAAGCATCCACGGCACATGCTTGCCGAGTGTACTTTAAAGAAGCAGACAAATTTATTCAGTATATTTCTCAACGTGAGGATCTAAAGCATAATATACCTGAAATTAAAGGAAATTTTGAGCAAAGTAAAAAACAGATAATGGCAGCATCGCTAACAGAACAAAAAGTAATATGTGATAAAGAAATGCAAGAGCTTAATAGCCTTAATAAAATGTTTGGCCCTAAAGAAGAAACAGTATTAAATAAATAGCCCTATAAATAGTTAAACAAACAGATAATGACTAAATAGAATTACTTATTCATTATTTAGTCATTATTTTGATATTAATTCTTATTTTCATAATTATTATCTGCTGTTGTACTTTCTAATCTTTTTACTCGTTCTTTTGGTGAGTTATCACTTTTATCATCACTCTTGGTATAATAATCATAAGGCAGTAACAAAGTATCTAATACTGCACTAAAAGGAAAATCTAAAAGAACTAAGGGTTTCATTGCCCACCCTGTTTCATCATCTTTTAGCATTGCCATATTATTTTTTGTCCCTGAATAAAGCTCTTTATTGGGGCCAGCATGTGTCATAACGCTAGAACATCCCGTCAACAAGGTCATTAAAAATGTGATTAATGTTAAATTTTTACTCGTCTTTCTAAATATCATAGGGCACCTATAAAACAAGATCAGGAGTCAACACTTTTTATCATATAGTTAAACCTGTTTTCTCTTATAGGACAAGAGAAAGATGATATAAAATAGCTTAATTTTTCAATAATTAAATAAATAAGCATGCACAAAAAACCTTATTAATATAATTAAAAAAAACATAATAAAATTACCAATTATTATGTTTCTCTGATATTAAAATTCAACCCTCTTTATTTTAAAAAAACATTTTAACTCTATATTTATCTTTCTTATTTTTTTGATCTTTATATATTCCGAATCTGTGCGATAAGACACAGCGACTTTCTTTGTTCTTTGCCAAAATAGGTTTATCGTTTTAGCTCAATTTTTTAATTTTTATTTTTTGAGTATAGGATCTTTTTTATGAGTGATATTGCATTAACAATGGTGATGTTGTCATTAGCAGGCGCTCTAGGTCTTTGGATTGGCAATATCAAAATCTATCGAGTCAGCCTAGGAATAGGCGGCGTTCTTTTTGGTGGTATAATTATTGGGCATTTTGCTCAACACTATAACCTTTCACTCAACGCACAAACTCTTCATTTTATTCAAGAATTCGGTCTTATTCTTTTCGTTTATACCATTGGTATTCAAGTTGGCCCTGGTTTTTTCTCTTCATTACGTGTTTCTGGATTAAAACTCAACGCCTTTGCGATTTTCATTATTCTTCTTGGTTCTATCATCACCGCCTCAATTTATCGCTTATTTGATGTTCCTTTACCTATTATTTTGGGTATTTTTTCTGGTGCTGTCACCAATACCCCGTCTCTGGGCGCGGGGCAACAGATACTCACTGATTTACATATTGATCCTGCTTTAATCGGGCAAATGGGAATGGGCTATGCGATGGCTTATCCTATGGGAATTTGTGGCATCTTGTTAGTTATGTGGCTTATTCGTGTGTTTTTTAAAATCAACATTGATGACGAAGCGAAAACCTTTAGTAACCAGCAAAATAGTACTAAAGAGGCACTACATACTATTAATATTGCCATTAAAAACCCCAATTTAGATGGTTTATTAATGCAAGATATCCCACTACTCAATGAAGATGCCATCGTATGCTCTCGTTTAAAACGTGGTGATAACATTATGGTACCGATGCCATCAACGATTATTCAGTTAGGGGATTTGCTGCATATTGTTGGCTCGAAAGAAGATCTTAATAAAGTACGCCTTGTATTAGGCGAAGAGGTTGACGCTTCACTCTCAACATCAACCAATTTACTACAATCAGTACGGATCGTTGTCACGAATGATTCCGTACTTAGTAAGCGTTTAAAAGATCTTGATCTTAAAAGAAAATACGATGTTGTCGTAACTCGATTAAACCGCGCAGGTATCGAACTAATTCCAAGCAATAACAGTATGTTGCAGTTCGGGGATATTCTTAATGTTGTTGGTCGCCCTGAATCTATAGAAGCGATTACTGTCCTGTTAGGTAATGCTCGTCAAAAATTAGAGCAAGTTCAAATGCTACCCGTTTTTATTGGTATTGGATTGGGGGTTTTACTTGGCTCTATTCCTATTTTCATTCCCGGTATTCCCGTAGCTCTTAAACTGGGATTAGCCGGTGGCCCTCTTGTTGTTGCCTTAATTTTAGGGCGTATTGGAACATTCGGTAAGCTCTATTGGTTTATGCCACCAAGCGCAAACTTAGCATTGCGTGAATTGGGCATTGTCATGTTTCTTGCCGTAGTAGGGCTAAATTCTGGTGGCGAATTTATTGAAACTTTAATTTATGGTCAAGGGCTGAGTTGGATTGGCTACGGCATTCTTATTACACTATTACCGTTATTAATTGTGGGGATCATAGCCAGGATCTTCTTTAAACTTAATTATTTAACTCTTTGCGGAATGTTAGCTGGTTCAATGACCGATCCACCTGCACTGGCCTTTGCCAATTCAATACATAGCTCAAGTGGAGCTGCGGCACTTTCTTATGCCACCGTTTATCCTTTAGCGATGTTTTTACGCATAATAACACCACAATTAATGGCACTTATTATCTGGAGTTTGTAGCAAAAATAATAAATATATTAATCAGTTGAACCTAATATGTTACTAAAATCCACATTTTGCTTAGCAGAGGGATAATTAAGGCCATGAATGGCTCTTATTTAAGCCATAGATTTTATGATTGTCTGTTTTAATAGTTCTCGTGCTAAGAAATTTAGATTGAGACGGATTACTAAATATTTAGTAATCAATTTCTTTCCGTCAAACTTATGCTCAAAAGTCCTCGTTATTGTCTTTGCCCCTTCTTCTCGCTGAAGGGGCATTTTTATTAGATATTCACTGGCTGATAGATATTCTCGATTTCTTCAGCCAGAATTTTTATTCCTTTCTCTATCAATTCAGGCTCAGGCACGTAATTCATACGCATACATTGATGAGCGTGATCCCATGAATCTTCTAATCCCGGAAAAAAGTAATGCCCCGGCACCATTAATACACCGCGTTTTTTCAAACGACGATATAGCTCTTCACAAGAAACAGGTAAGTCTTTAAACCACAACCACAAGAAAATAGCGCCTTCTGGTTTATGAATAAGGCAACGTTCTTCAGGCAAGTAACGGCGAATAATATCAATAGTTTCAAGCACTCGTTGATGATAAAAAGGCCCAATTATCTCTTGAGATAATCGCATCAAATCATCACGTTTTAGCATTTCTAATGCCATTGCAGGTCCAATTCCACCAGGTGCAAGACTAATAATGCCATTCACATTTGTAATGGCCGAAATCAGCTCTTCACTGGCGATGATAATGCCACAACGTGCGCCGGGTAGACCTAATTTAGACAAGCTCATACATAGAATAGTATTGTCATTCCAACGAGGTGTTGCTTGAGTGAAAATGATACCCGGAAAAGGAACACCATAAGCATTATCTATAATAAGAGGGATATTATGCCGTTTAGCTAAGTCCTCTAGCTTTTCAACTTCGTCATCAGTAATAACATTACCTGTTGGATTTGTTGGTCTAGAAACACAAATAGCCGCAATATCATCACCAATTTCAAGATGAGCAAAATCAACATGGTATTTGAATTGCCCATTTGGCAACATTTCTATAGTTGGCTTATTTGCAACAAACAGATCTTCTTCTAATCCAGAATCGGCATAACCGATATATTCAGGCGCTATAGGAAAAAGAATTTTACGTTTCTTGCCTTCAGGCGTTGTACCACCTAATAAATTGAACAAATAGAAAAAAGCACTTTGGCTACCATTGGTTAATGCAATATTTTTTGCCGAAATATTCCAGCCTAGCTTCTCTTTTAAACATGCCGCCAACGCTTGTAACATAGCATCTTTGCCTTGCGGGCCATCATAGTTACAAACTGCATCACTTAACGTGCCATTTTCTGTCATCTCTTTAAGTAACTGGCGGAAATAGTTGTCCATTTCAGGAATATGCGCAGGATTACCACCTCCCAACATCACGGCACCCGGTGTCCGTATTCCTTCATTTAAATCTTGCATCAAGCGAGCAATGCCTGAATGTTGAGCAAATTTTTGCCCGAATTGTGATAGTTGAGTCATCTTTGCAGGTATCTTCTATGTTGCTTTCTCGTTAAGAAATACCATACCGCGAGCTTTAATCTGCATCAATAGTTATAATAGAAATGATAAAATAGGAATATTAATACAGATTTAAATATTGAAATATAAAACCAATAACCTATTAAGTTAAAGATAACTCAACCCACATTTTACTTTTTATTGGTGTTTTCACTCTCTTCTTGGCGACAAAAACAAGAGAGAATATGGTCATTCACCATACCAACGGCTTGCATAAAAGCGTAGCAAGTTGTTGTACCAACAAATTTAAAACCTTTTTTCTTTAACGTTTTTGCCATTTTATCTGAGATTTCAGTGGACGCAGGTACTTGTGATATATTATCCCACTGATTAACAATTGGTTTATTATCAACAAATTGCCAAATAAACTGACTAAAATCTTCACCTTGCTCTTCCATTGCCATAAAAACACGCGCGTTATTAATAATGGCGTTAATTTTTCCTTGATGACGAATAATTGCAGGATCTTGCAATAAAGCTTCAACATCCTTATCTGTCATTTTGGCAATTTTTTCAGGTGAGAAATTAAAAAAACAGCGACGAAAACCTTCTCTTTTTTTGAGTACGGTATACCAAGATAGCCCGGCTTGTTGGCCTTCGAGGCAAATCATTTCAAAAAGTTTGTATTTATCTCGTTCAGGTTTTCCCCATTCATCGTCGTGATATGCCAAATATTCAGGATCACTGGTTACCCAATCGCAACGCTGTTTATTCATTTTCTCATTCCTTGTTAGCAATAACTTGTAATAGCACCATTTTATATACTGTATGAATATACATGTAAATAGGTGAAAAAAAATTCAATCTAATTCTTTGAGCATAGCCATAAACTCAATTAAGGGATTATTTTTTTGATCGGAGGAAAATTGCCCGCATTCCTTGCTGTATATCTTTCGTCTAGAAGGTATACTGAAACCTTTCTTTTTATTCTATGTATCGCCATGCGGATATAACATGCAAAAGTTTGATACCAAAACCTTTCAAGGTCTTATCCTGACACTACAGGATTACTGGGCTCGCCAGGGCTGTACCATTGTCCAACCATTAGATATGGAAGTGGGTGCCGGCACATCGCATCCAATGACCTGTTTACGAGCATTAGGGCCAGAGCCTATTGCTGCGGCTTATGTACAACCTTCACGTCGCCCTACTGACGGACGCTACGGTGAAAACCCTAACCGTTTACAGCACTATTACCAATTCCAAGTTATCATTAAGCCATCACCGGATAACATTCAAGAACTGTATCTTGGCTCTTTAAGAGAGTTAGGTTTAGACCCAACTATTCATGATATTCGTTTTGTAGAAGATAACTGGGAAAACCCAACACTGGGTGCTTGGGGCTTAGGCTGGGAAGTTTGGCTCAACGGCATGGAAGTCACGCAATTTACTTACTTCCAACAAGTCGGTGGATTAGAGTGCAAACCTGTTACAGGTGAAATCACTTACGGCTTAGAACGTCTTGCCATGTATATTCAAGGTGTTGATAGCGTTTATGACTTAGTTTGGTGTGATGGCCCATTAGGTAAAACCACCTATGGTGATATCTATCATCAAAATGAAGTTGAGCAATCAACTTATAACTTTGAATATGCTGATGTAGACTTCTTGTTCTCTTGCTTTGAACAGTATGAAAAAGAAGCCCGCGAGTTGTTAGAGTTAGAAAAACCTCTGCCTTTACCTGCCTATGAACGTATCTTAAAAGCAGGACACACCTTTAATCTATTGGATGCACGTAAAGCAATTTCAGTGACAGAACGTCAACGTTATATTTTACGTATCCGTACTTTAACCAAAGCGGTTGCTGAAGCATATTATGCTTCTCGTGAAGCGCTTGGTTTCCCTATGTGTAAAAAGTAAGAGGCTATCATGACAACTGAGACTTTCCTCGTGGAAATCGGCACGGAAGAATTACCGCCGAAAGCGCTTCGTTCTTTAGCCGAATCTTTTGCTGCTAATTTTACTGCTGAGCTGGATAACGCCAATATCACTCATGGTGATGTATCTTGGTTTGCAGCTCCTCGCCGTTTAGCCATTAAAGTGGCCAATATGGCAAAATCACAAGCAGATAGAACCATTGAAAAACGTGGTCCTGCGATTGCTCAAGCATTTGATGCTGATGGTAAACCAACAAAAGCGGCTGAAGGTTGGGCAAGAGGTAATGGCATTACGGTTGACCAAGCAGAACGCTTATCAACAGATAAAGGTGAATGGTTATTTTATCGTGCAGAAGTAAAAGGTGAAGCTGTTAACCAATTACTGATTGGCATGGTAAGCACTGCATTATCAAAATTACCAATTCCAAAATTAATGCGCTGGGGCGATAAAGAAACTCACTTTGTACGTCCTGTTCATACTGTCACTTTATTATTAGGTGATACTGTTATTGATGGTGAAATTTTAGGTATCCAAAGCGATCGCGTTATTCGTGGTCACCGCTTTATGGGTGAAGCTGAGTTCACTATTGATAATGCAGATCAGTATCCTGAAATTCTTTATGAACGCGGAAAAGTTATCGCTGATTACGAAACGCGTAAATCAATTATTCTTCATGATGCTCGTCTTGCCGCTGAAAAACTTGGCGGTATCGCAGATTTAAGCGATAGCTTAGTGGAAGAAGTCACTTCATTGGTTGAATGGCCGGTTGTGCTAACAGCAAAATTTGAGGAAAAATTCCTTGAAGTTCCTGCTGAAGCACTGGTTTATACCATGAAAGGTGACCAAAAATACTTCCCTGTTTATGACAAGCAAGGCAAATTATTACCTAACTTTATTTTTGTCACTAATATTGAATCTTCTGATCCACAACAGATCATTAGCGGTAACGAAAAAGTAGTGCGTCCTCGTTTAGCTGATGCTGAGTTCTTCTTCAAAACTGACCGTAAACAACGTTTAGAAGATAACTTACCACGCCTTGAAACCGTATTATTCCAGAAAGATTTAGGCACACTGCGTGATAAAACAGACCGTATTCAAGCATTAGCTGGCTTTATTGCAGGCAAAATGGGGGCTGATGTTAATAAAGCAACCCGTGCAGGTTTACTGTCAAAATGTGACTTAATGACCAATATGGTATTCGAATTCACAGATACCCAAGGTGTTATGGGTATGCATTATGCACGTCATGATGGTGAAGCCGAAGAAGTTGCGGTTGCATTGAAAGAACAATATCAGCCTCGTTTCGCAGGTGATGAATTACCGTCTAATCCTGTTGCTAGCGCCCTCGCTATTGCAGAGAAAATGGATACCCTTGCAGGTATTTTCGGTATTGGTCAACATCCGAAAGGGGATAAAGATCCATTTGCTCTACGTCGTGCATCATTGGGTGTTTTACGTATTATCGTTGAGCAAGATTTACCGTTAGATATTGAAGAATTAACGCAAGAAGCCGTTCGCCTTTACGGTGATAAACTGACGAATAAAAATGTCGTCAGTGATGTCGTTGAATTTATGTTGGGTCGTTTCCGTTCTTGGTATCAAGAATTGGGTTACAGCATTGATACTATTCAAGCAGTATTAGCACGCCGCCCAACACAACCTGCTGACTTCAATGCTCGCGTTAAAGCGGTAACTTATTTCCGTACATTAGACGAAGCCTCTGCGTTAGCAGAAGCTAATAAACGTGTTTCTAATATCTTAGCAAAATCTGCTAACGTAAAACTGAATGACACTGTTTTAGCTTCCGTCTTAAAAGCACCAGAAGAAGTTCAATTAGCAGCGAATCTTTCTGTATTACAAGATAAGTTGGCGCCTTTATTTGCAGAGCGCAAATACCAAGAAGCCTTAGTTGAACTGGCTTCATTACGTGATGTGGTCAATAACTTCTTTGATAAAGTCATGGTAATGGATGAAGACGAAGCAGTTCGTATCAACCGTTTAACTATGTTAAGCCAATTACGTGAACTGTTCTTAAAAGTCGCGGATATTTCTGTTTTACAATAAGTTGTAAACCTTAGAAAACATAAACCGGCATTGTGAAAGCAATGCTGGTTTTTTTGTATATATCCCCCTAGCTAAACTGGGGATATATATTGTTTTTATCGCTAATTCAATATGAATTAAAAAGGCAATTCTTCTATATTTTTATATGCCAATTCCATTATTTTAATAGATGCTTTATCTATAATATTTGCAATAATATTAGACAATTCTTTGAAATCACTTGCATTGAATACTTCTTGTTCGGTTTCTATTTCAACAGGGAACCCACTTACATCATCAATGTTATAGCCAAATAATATGAATCCGTAATTAAAATTTAATTTTGTTTTACTTATACAAACCAAACTATTACCACTTTGAAAATCCATATCTTCAAAGCGGTTTGTTTTTATTAAAATTTCGATTTTATTATGAGTAAAATCTTCTAGCTTTTTTACTATTTTATATATTTCTTCTTCTATTTTATTCTTTATATCTAGAACTGAAGAAGCTCTATCCAAAGAGGCTTTTATTCTATTAAAAATTTCATTTTCATCGTTCATGTAAAATCCCACAAAATATTGGATAGTGATCAAATTTTTCAAAAAAAACTTTATCCAAACACTCGTTATCATCTTTAAAACTTTATGAAAATCAAGCTTATCAACATCTAATTTAAAACAATCATCTGCCCCGTATAAAAATGAGGAAGAAAATATTATTTGATCAAAAACATGCCATCGATTAGAGGGTGCAGACTTATAATAATAAGTACCTATATTATATAGTCTTTAGCTAATTTAATTGTTTCATTATTTTCTTTTTTAGTTTTCTTTATTGGTGGTGATATGCCAATATTCCACCAGCATAAGTTTATTTCCATTTAATATTTCTATCTATAAAGTTAAAAGCCAAAATTATAATCTAAAAATAAAAAAATAAAATTAGTTAAATTAATTAAAAGTTTATGTATTCAAATATAATTAATTTTAATTAGATTTAGAAAAAAGGTATCAATATTATCTTGATACCTTTTACATTAAAAACTACAGCCTAGTCTCTACTGTAAATATCTGGCGATAACCATCAACATCACGCATAAATGCAATATATTGGTCATTCGGAGAGAACACGACAGCATCACTACTTGGTGCCTGTGCTGTTTTTTCTGTTAAACGTGTTAGTTCACCCGTTTTCACATTACATAGCATCACGCTGTTATCGCAAATAAAAGTGAGATATTGTCCGTTACTATTCCATGTAAAGGCTGACTGAATATCCCAATCCTGCGAGGTGACTTGTTTTATCTCTTTCGTACTTGGCGATACCGTATATAACTGCACAATGCCGTTATCATCTTTCATCAAGAAAGCAATCGCATCACCTTTTGGGGAACTTCTTAACCAGTGACGAGGCTGATTTAAAATACCTGCATATTTTCTATTAGCTGTATTTGTTAGGCGAACTTGATGAATACCTTTAGCCACCGCTGGCATTGTTGTATCAGTTCCTGCCAGTGGTTTATCACCTTCAATACTGAAAGCCTGATTATCATCAGGTAAATCCACTAAGAAAATATCAGAAACTTTATCGCCATTTTCACTCACAGTATCGCCGATAAATGCAATAGCCCAACGTTGTTGTGAACCATCAACCTTTGTATAACCCTGAGTACCAACCCAACACTCTTCATAAGCTTTATTAATTTCGTCACTTCCCTTTTGTGGATGAGCAACAGTTTGGCTTATTACAGTGCAAAAATATTCACCATCATATTCACGATGATGTTTTTTAACGACATTTACCGCCTTTAGTGGCACAGCAACCGCCACATTACGTTGATCATATTCGCCACCCAGTTCATGCATAATATGATCGTTATATGTAAAGCTTAAACGCGTGCCGTCAGGACTAAAGACATGAACATGCGTTCCGCCACGTAAAGCACCGGCTTGATAAGGTGATGTCAACGAGCAAGCGTCGATATTAAATGCTCGATTATTTTCTAACTCATCAACAATCACTCCGCGACGATGATGAAAATCATAATGCCATTCATCATCTGGGTTTTCAGGCCCATGAATAAAAGCATAACGCACAGGCTCAGTTGGACATACTGTAGCCACACCAACATGTGCCCCTTGTGTAGCAGTGTAAATTATCTGTTGCTGTTTTGTTTTCGCATGAATTTTTTCTATGGTTAGACCCGTAAAAGATCCCCCATTGGGACGTACATCATAGACTAACCACTGGCTATCTGGTGTCCAAACATTTATATTGGTTAACTGATGATGACGGCTATCAAACGTAATCTGGTGTTCCTGAAAAGACATATTTATCCTTATCGGGAAATAAATTTCCACATTATAAAAACTAATTAATTTTACCTGGCACTAAAAAAATTCAGTCGAGACTTTTTCGCAAGGTAATTACTCTATCCTCACTAAATAGTCAGAAAATTAGAAAATCATGTTACTTAGTGTTCTCTATATTATTGGTATTACTGCAGAAGCCATGACGGGTGCGCTTGCTGCTGGCCGTCGTAAAATGGATGTTTTTGGCGTCATTATTATCGCCTCTGCAACTGCCATTGGTGGTGGCTCTGTCAGAGACATTCTACTCGGCCATTACCCACTGGGTTGGGTAAAACATCCTGAATATATCGTCACTGTTGCATGTGCTGCTGTTATCACCATGTGGGTTGCTCCCATGATGAAACATCTACAGCGACTCTTTCTTATCCTAGACGCCATCGGCCTAATGGTTTTCTCTATTATCGGCGCACAAATCGCACTCGATATGGAATATGGCCCAATTATTGCTGCTATTGCCGCGGTGATTACAGGGGCTTTTGGTGGTGTATTAAGGGATATGCTCTGTAATACCATTCCTTTGGTTTTCCAAAAAGAAATTTATGCCGGTATCGCTTTTGGTGCTGCGTGGCTTTATATGGGATTACTGTTTTATACACCATTACCAAGAGACGTTATTATCATCATTACCCTTGTTGCTGGGTTAACGGCTCGACTTCTCGCTATTCGTTATAAATTGGGCCTACCAGTCTTTAATTACGAGAATCAAGATTAACGAATCGCTGTTTTAACAACAGCGGTTATTTTTGATTCTGTGGGGTATCTCAAAATATAATCTCTTTTCACTATTGTGATAAAAGGTAATTCCTATCACTGAACCTTTAATTGTATGTTAATATTGGCATAGTTTAATTTTTCTCTTATTTTCCCAATTAAAAAAGAGAACCCAATAAGAAAAAAATAGCCCTGTATTAAACATGGGCACTGTATGTCATTCATTGTATGTGTATACTATATGGGGGATTTGCTCCCTAAACATGTATTTATACTTAATTCTCCAGTCAAATTCAGAAAGTCATCATGATCCAAGGAACTCTTTATATTGTTTCCGCTCCAAGCGGTGCGGGTAAATCAAGTCTTATTCAAGCGCTGTTAAAAACACAGCCTTTATATGACACGCAGGTTTCTGTCTCCCATACCACTCGTCCTATGCGACCGGGAGAAAGCCATGGTGAACATTACTTCTTTGTCACTGAAGAAGAATTCAAAAGCATGATAGACAGCGGGGATTTCCTCGAACATGCTTGTGTTTTTGGTAACTATTACGGCACATCCGGCAAAGTTATCAAAGAAATCTTAGCCAGTGGTGTGGATGTCTTTTTAGATATCGACTGGCAAGGCGCACAACAAGTGCGTAAAGCGATGCCAGAAGCTCGCAGTATTTTTATTCTGCCGCCGTCAAAAGAAGAGCTTTACCGCCGACTTCGTGGACGTGGGCAAGATAGCGAAGAAGTGATTACAAAACGTATGTCGCAAGCTGTATCGGAAATGGAACATTTTAATGAGTATGATTATTTGCTGATTAATGATGATTTCAATACTGCGCTTGCTGATTTACAATCAATTATTCGTTCAGAAAAATTACGCCTTGATCGTCAAACGCTACGACATGGTGATTTAATCAGCAAATTATTGGCAGACTGAGTTAACTTTCAGTATTATGCCCAGTCATTTCGTTAATGGTGGAGTAACACAAATATGGCACGCGTAACCGTTCAAGACGCTGTAGAGAAAATTGGTAACCGTTTTGACCTCGTTCTGGTCGCAGCACGTCGTGCGCGTCAGTTACAAGTTGGCGCTAAAGATCCTTTAGTTCCAGAAGAAAATGATAAAATGACTGTTGTCGCGCTACGTGAAATCGAAGAAGGCCTGATTAACGGTAAAATTCTTGATGCTCGTGAACGTCAAGAGCAGCAAGAGCAAGAAGCAGCAGAATTACAAGCTGTTTCAGCGATTGCGGAAGGTCGTCGTTAATCGTTTTATAAAATAGGGGTAGGTCTGCCTTGTACCTGTTTGAAAGCCTGAATCAAATCGTTCAAAAATACTTGCCATCGGAGCAAGTTGAACAACTTAAAAAAGCCTTTATCGTCGCCCGAAATGCCCACGAGGGACAAACTCGTTCAAGTGGTGAGCCTTATATTACTCACCCTGTTGCGGTTGCGTGTATTCTCGCAGATATGCGATTAGACCACCAAACGCTTATGGCGGCGTTGTTGCATGATGTTATCGAAGATACGCCTGCAACCTTCCAAGATATCGAAAACCTATTTGGTAGTACGGTGGCCGATCTTGTTGAAGGTGTTTCTAAACTGGACAAATTAAAGTTTAGGGACAAAAAAGAGGCTCAGGCTGAAAACTTCCGTAAAATGATTATGGCGATGGTGAAAGATATCCGCGTCATTTTAATCAAACTGGCAGACCGAACTCACAATATGCGCACACTGGGTTCATTGCGCCCAGATAAACGTCGCCGTATTGCTCGCGAAACACTCGAAATCTATAGCCCTTTGGCCCACCGTTTAGGTATACATCATATCAAAACAGAGCTTGAAGAGCTGGGTTTCGAGGCACTACATCCTAATCGTTACCGTGTTATAAAAGAAGTCGTTAAGGCTGCTCGAGGTAACCGCAAAGAGATGATTAATAAAATCCTCTCTGAAATTGAAGGTCGCCTGACAGAAGCGCATATCGAATGCAAAGTTAACGGTCGCGAAAAACATCTTTACTCTATTTATCGAAAAATGTTGCTAAAAGAGCAACGTTTTCACTCGATTATGGATATCTACGCCTTTCGCGTTATCGTGAAAGAAGTTGATACCTGTTATCGCGTTTTAGGTCAAATGCACAGTCTTTATAAACCGCGTCCCGGTCGAGTTAAAGACTATATTGCCATCCCTAAAGCCAATGGCTATCAGTCTCTTCATACCTCACTTATTGGTCCTCATGGGGTGCCAGTTGAAGTGCAAATTCGTACTGAAGATATGGATCAAATGGCTGAAATGGGGGTTGCCGCACATTGGGCTTATAAAGAGCAAGGTGAACAACCGGGCACAACTGCACAAGTAAGAGCTCAACGCTGGATGCAAAGTCTACTTGAATTGCAACAAAGCGCGGGTAGCTCATTCGAATTTATCGAAAACGTAAAATCAGACCTCTTTCCTGATGAAATCTACGTTTTCACGCCAGAAGGTCGCATTGTTGAATTACCAACGGGTGCGACTCCTGTCGATTTTGCTTATGCTGTACATACTGATATTGGTCATGCGTGTGTGGGCGCAAGAGTTGATAGACAACCTTATCCTCTTTCACAATCGCTACGCACAGGACAAACCGTTGAAATTATTACTGCTCCAGGTGCTCGACCAAACGCAGCTTGGCTAAACTTTGTCGTCAGCTCAAGAGCTCGCTCTAAAATTCGCCAACTTCTGAAAAATCTAAAACGCGAAGACTCTATTAATTTAGGTCGCCGTTTATTGAACCACGCTTTAGGTGAGCATAAGCTCGCTGATATTTCAGCCGAGAATATTGAGCGTGAATTGAAGCGAATGAAGCTCCATTCCATTGATGACCTAATGGCTGAGATTGGTTTGGGTAACACCATGAGTGTTGTTGTAGCGCGTAATTTATTAATTGATATTCAAAATCAAGATAATAACGCACAAACAAATACAACTAATGATGAAACACCTAAACTACCAATTAAAGGTGCCGATGGCGTATTAATCTCCTTTGCTAAATGTTGTCGCCCTATTCCGGGTGATCCTATCGTGGCACATATTAGTCCAGGTAAAGGCTTAGTTATTCACCATGAATCTTGTCGTAATATTCGTGGTTACCAAAAAGAACCTGAAAAATTCATGCCTGTCGAGTGGGATAAAGAGATCAACAGTGATTTCATTACTGAAATTAAAGTCGATATGATTAACCACCAAGGTGCATTAGCAAACTTAACCGCAGCTATTAACGATGCAAACTCAAGTATTCAAAGTATGAATACAGAAGAGAAAGATGGTCGTGTGTATTGTGCTTTTATTCGCTTAACTGCGAAAGACAGAATTCAATTAGCCAATATCATGCGTAAACTTCGTATCATGCCAGATGTTCTGCGCGTTAGCCGTAATAAAAACTAGTCATGAATTCAATTCGATATGCCCGCATCTGTCAAATGATGGCGATGCGGCAACCTGACCTGACGGTTTGCCTTGAAGAAGTGCATAAATCCCATAATGTGGCGGCTGTTATAAGAACAGCTGATGCCGTGGGTATTCCTAAAATTCATGCTATTTGGCCTGAAGAAAAAATGCGAATGCTCGTATCACCAGCAGCAGGAAGTAACAGTTGGGTCAATGTAGAAACACACCCCACAATCACTGATGCAGTAGGTGTTTTTCGTACTCAAGGTATGCAAGTTCTTGCGACACATCTCTCAGATAAAGCCGTCGATTTTCGCGAGATTGATTACACTCGCCCAACTTGTATTATTATGGGACAGGAAAAAACAGGTATCTCACAAGATGCGATAGCGCTTGCCGATCAAGATATCATTGTTCCTATGATGGGGATGGTACAATCACTGAATGTTTCGGTTGCCAGTGCTTTAATTTTATATGAAGCACAACGCCAGCGTCAGGCTGCGGGTATGTATAATCGAACAGAGAGCACCTTAACAGAAGAAGAACAACAAATTCTGCTATTTGAAGGTGGATACCCAGTATTGGCAGAAGTTTCTCGTCGAAAAGGCCTGCCTCGCCCATACATTAATGATCATGGTGAAATTGAAGCACCTGATTCATGGTGGGCAGAAATGCAAATGACACAAAAGCAACTTAGGAAATTAAAAAAGACGGAGTATTAATCCCATGAAAGGAAAACTGCTTGATGCAATCCCCTTAACCACTCTTCACGGCGTAGGTGCAAGTCAGGCAGACAAGCTGGCAAAAATAGGGCTTGTGACTATTGAGGATTTGTTACTCCACCTTCCTTTGCGTTATGAAGATCAAACGCACCTCTATGCTATTAGCGATCTTCTTCCCGGTATCCCTGCTACTGTTTCAGGTGAAGTATTAAGAACCGAAGTCAGTTTTGGTCGGCGTAAAATGATGACCTGCCAAATTTCTGATGGCTCAGGTATTTTAACGCTTCGCTTTTTTAACTTTACGGCAGCAATGAAAAACAACCTTGCTCAAGGTAAACAAGTCACCGCCTATGGTGAAGTTAAGCGAGGAAGTCGGGGCCCTGAAATTATTCATCCTGAATATAAAATCAAAGTTGCAGGCTCTGAAGTTAAACTGCAAGAAACACTCACTCCCATCTATTCAACTACAGAAGGCTTACGCCAAACATCATTACGTAAATTAATAGAGCAAGCATTAGAATTGCTTGATACCTGTGCTATTAATGAATTATTGCCCGATCAATTTATTCATGGTTTACCCCCATTAGCCACCGCATTGCGCACTTTACATAATCCGCCTCCTGATATTGCCTTTGCAGAGCTTGAAAAAGGGCAACACCCTGCACAAAAAAGACTTATCCTTGAAGAATTGTTGGCTCATAATTTAGGTATGCTGAATGCCAGAGCTGGTGCGCAATCTTATCGTGCAGAGCCGCTGTTTATGCCAGATACATCAACATTACGTCAGCAGTTTCTCGCAATGCTACCTTTTACCCCCACAAATGCTCAGCAACGTGTCGTCAATGAAATTGAAAATGATTTAGAAAAAAACTACCCGATGATGCGACTTATCCAAGGAGATGTCGGTTCAGGTAAAACACTAGTTGCAGCATTAAGTGCATTACGCGCTATTGCAAATGGTAAGCAAGTAGCGTTAATGGCCCCAACAGAATTATTAGCAGAACAACATGCATTGACGTTTAGAAAATGGTTTGAGCCTTTTGGTATTCAAGTGGGTTGGTTGGCTGGAAAGCAGAAAGGGAAAGCTCGCGAGGCACAGCAAAACGCCATTGCGAATGGTGAAGTTTCTATTATTATTGGAACACATGCGATTTTCCAAGAACAAGTTAAATTTCACTCTCTAGCCTTAGTGATTATTGATGAACAACACCGTTTTGGTGTGCATCAACGCCTTGCCTTATGGAAAAAAGGTGAAGAGCAAGGCTTTCATCCTCATCAATTGGTGATGACAGCAACACCAATTCCGCGAACACTCGCAATGACTGCTTACGCCGATATGGATACCTCTATCATCGACGAATTACCTCCTGGACGGACACCAGTAACCACAGTTGCCATCCCTGATACTCGTCGTAATGATATTATTGAGCGTATTAGGCTCGCCTGTACAGAAGAGAACCGCCAAGCTTATTGGGTCTGTACATTAATTGAAGATTCCGACGTACTTGAAGCACAAGCAGCCCAAGTCATTTATGATGAACTTACACTCGCACTTCCTGAAATTAAAGTCGGGCTTGTACACGGTCGAATGAAACCTACTGAAAAACAAGCTGTTATGGCGGCTTTTAAAGAAAATGAATTACATCTTCTGGTCGCAACAACCGTTATCGAAGTCGGCGTTGATGTGCCTAATGCCAGTTTGATGATTATTGATAACCCAGAACGACTAGGCCTTGCACAGTTACACCAACTACGTGGACGTGTAGGTCGAGGCGCAATCGCCTCCCATTGTGTCTTGTTATATAAAACACCACTCACTCAAACAGCACGTTTGCGATTACAAGTATTAAGAGATAGCAATGATGGCTTTGTGATTGCCCAAAAAGATCTCGAAATTCGTGGCCCTGGTGAGCTTTTAGGTACTAAGCAAACAGGTAATGCGCAATTTAAAGTGGCTGATTTATTACGCGACCAAGGACTGATCCCTGAAGTACAACGTATTGCTCGTTACTTACATCAACATTACCCTAAGCATTCTCAAGCCTTAATCGAACGCTGGCTACCCGCTAAGACTCAATATAGCCAAGCGTAAGATCACTCTTTGCATCGCCTTAGCATGCCGTTAAACGCGATTTAGCATAGTATTGAAATAGAACACCATAAAAAAACACCCCAATGCTGAAAAACAACATTGGGGTGCAATTTAATACAGAGATATTTCTCAAGTTATAACGGTAAAACTATCCCGCTATCGGTGTAAAGAATGGTAGCAGTAGATACAGTTTGATCACTATCGCATTCACAATATCAATAAAGAATGCCCCTACCATTGGTACGACTAAGAACGCAAGATGAGACGGTCCAAAACGATCTGTAACGGCTTGCATATTAGCAATCGCTGTTGGTGTTGC
The DNA here is from genome assembly GCF_023100685.1 of Proteus vulgaris. Taxonomy (NCBI): domain Bacteria; kingdom Pseudomonadati; phylum Pseudomonadota; class Gammaproteobacteria; order Enterobacterales; family Morganellaceae; genus Proteus; species Proteus vulgaris. The sequence goes on from NZ_CP090064.1 coordinate 4,097,864, forward strand.
CCCTAAACCAAAACCACAGTGACCTGCCGCTAAAATCGCCGCATCGTAGTTTTTACCCATCACACGGAATGTCACAAAAATAGCGTACAACGCCATAACACCCGCCTGAACACCAAGAATAACCAGCATTGGGATCGCCAGTGAAGCCAGTTCCCATAATTTTAGACTCATTAATGCCATCGCTAAAAATAACGATAAACTCACGTTACCTAAAACTGACACAGCTCTATCAAAAACACGGTAGAACCCAAGCATTGAAAGGCTATTACTTAAAATAACACCAATAAATAGAACGCACACAAAGGTTGGTAGTGAGAATGCCGTGCCTTCTAATAATTGAGAAAGGAATGTACCCGCCATTAAACAGATAGAGATCATCGCAATAGTTTCTAACAATACCATTGAAGTAATCATTCTACCTGTAGTGGGTTTCTCAAACGCCGTTGGCATTTCATGATCATCAGCGCCAAGTCCTGGTGTTGGAATATTCTTGATTAAGTAACGTGCAACTGGGCCACCAATCAATCCACCTAAAACCAAACCAAAGGTTGCACACGCCATTGCGACTTCAGACGCACTCATGAAGCCATAACTTTCAACGAACGTTTTACCCCAAGCAGCCCCTGTACCATGACCACCCGATAATGTAATCGAGCCTGCAAGTAATCCCATCAAAGGATCAAGGCCTAACATTTTCGCCAATGCAATACCGACTGTGTTTTGCACTAGCAACAACCCAACAACAACAAAGATGAAAATAAAAAGTGCTTTTCCTCCCGCTTTTAAGCTCGCGAGGTTCGCGTTTAAACCGATTGTTGCAAAGAAGGCTAGCATTAATGGATCTTTAAGTGAGAGATCAAAACTCACTTCCCAATCCATAAAAGATTTAAATACTAATAAAAGAACTGCAACAAGTAGCCCACCTGCAACAGGTTCTGGGATCGTATACCGTTCTAAAAAAGGAACAGATTTCACTAACTTACGTCCGATCAAGAGAACCAAAGTGGCCGCAACCAGCGTGCCATAAACATCAAGATGATACATTTATGTACCCCGTCTTATTTGTTAATTTTATATAAAAATACTACGACGCTAAGTTCATCCATAAACAACGCCAAAAGCAGGTATCCCCGATTAGAAAAAAAAATGGCGACAAACACAAGTTAAAACATATAAAAATGTGAGCGCCTCTTATGCATTTTGATAACATCATTTTCACGCAAACGATTGCTTTTGTGGCGTAGATCATTAAAATACCGTTTTTGTCGAATAAGAAATTCACACCATGGTTACTTCAGAAAATCAAAAATTGCCTAAAGATAGTGATGTTTCAGTTAAAAAAAATAGCGAGCTTCTTTTTGCTTTAGAAGAAAAACCGCCATTAGCTCAAACGCTTTTTGCCGCTTGCCAACATCTTTTAGCCATGTTTGTCGCAGTTATCACACCTGCGATCCTCATTTGCCAAGCCTTAGGATTACCTGCACACGATACCCAACGCATTATCAGCATGTCTTTATTTGCATCAGGAATTGCCTCTTTAATACAAATTCGTGCATGGGGACCAATTGGTTCAGGATTATTATCGATTCAAGGAACTAGCTTTAACTTTGTTGCTCCTTTAATTATGGGAGGATTAGCACTGAAAAATGGGGGGGCTGATATCCCAACAATGATGGCAGCCCTTTTTGGAACATTAATGGTCGCCTCATTAACAGAAATCGTTCTTTCACGCGTACTTCATTTGGCAAGACGTATCATAACGCCTTTAGTATCTGGTGTGGTCGTGATGATTATTGGTCTCTCATTAATTCAAGTGGGATTAACCTCTATTGGTGGCGGCTATGCTGCTATTGAAAATAATACTTTTGGTTCGCCACAGAACTTATTATTAGCAGGCTCGGTCCTCATTGTTATTATTTTACTGAATCGACAAAAAAATCCTTATTTGCGTGTTGCCTCTTTAGTCATAGCTATGGCTGTGGGTTATATTCTTGCTTGGGCTCTGGATATGTTGCCAACACCAGTAGAGCATCAAGAAACGCCAATGATGACGATCCCTGAACCGTTTTATTATGGGCTATCATTTGATTGGCATCTGCTTATTCCCTTAATGCTCGTGTTTATGATCACCTCACTGGAAACCATTGGCGATATCACAGCCACGTCCGATGTCTCTGAACAACCGGTTAGTGGCCCTGTTTATATGAAACGTATTAAAGGGGGGGTCTTAGCTAATGGGATTAACTCCATGGTATCAGCATTTTTCAATACCTTTCCAAACTCCTGTTTTGGTCAAAATAACGGTGTTATTCAATTAACGGGTGTTGCCAGTCGTTATGTGGGTTATGTTGTGGCGGCCATGTTGGTTGTTTTGGGTTTATTTCCTTTCGTTGCAGAATTTGTACAACAAATTCCTGAGCCTGTATTAGGTGGTGCTACGCTTGTTATGTTCGGCACCATAGCGGCATCAGGTGTACGTATTGTTTCTAAAGAAGCGCTAAATCGCCGAGCAATTATGATCCTGGCGATTTCACTAGCCGTAGGATTAGGGGTTTCCCAACAGCCTCAAATATTGCAGTTTGCTCCTGATTGGCTAAAAACATTGCTATCATCAGGTATTGCTGCTGGTGGATTAACTGCAATTATTTTAAATCTAATTTTCCCTCCAGAAAAATAAACCCTAAAAACGGAACAGCGGAAAAACATAAACGCCATTTTTCTCACTGAGAAATGGCGTTTTATTTTTATCTTATTTATATCGCTTACATTAATAAACAGGTGAAATAACGTAGATTTACCCGATGAATACTTGAGCATCGCTTAGTTTTCAGGCATAACTGTATAATGTTTTGATGGAGTATAAAACAGGAGAAGGGCAATGCGCTGGCTGATGAAAAGTATGGTATCTCTGATACTTATCGTTATTTTATTTATTATTATAATTTACGCTTTTATTCAGACTCAGTGGGGAGCGCAAAAGACAAGTGAATGGCTAACACAATATACTGATTACGATATTCGCTTCTCAGGTATTGAACATGACCTCATGCAGCCCGAACAAGTTATTGTTCATGATCTCTCTGTTAACCCTAAACAAGACAAAACAACTGTCTTCGCAAAATCAGCACAAATTCGATTTAATTGGCAATTTTTTACTGCTCCTTCTCACCTGCAAAAGATTACATTAGAAAATGGCAATATTGAATTTACCAATAAGGCTCCATCAATACCGTTAAGCGCTGATATTCTGCAATTTAAAAATATGATTTTAAACAGTACCAATACGGATTTTACTTTCGAAGCAAACAAAGTGACGGGGGGAATTACACCTTGGGCACCTACATCGGAAGATTTTATTGGAGCTGGCCATTTTCAATTTTCCATTGCTAATGGCGCAATAAATAATAATGAATTCAGTAACTTCATTATTTCTGGTCAATATCAACCAAATAATATTCAAATAGAAAAACTAGGAACGCGTTTACTTAATGGCTCACTCTCATTAAGTGGTCAATATCAAGATAATCAATGGAAGTTTGATGAAGTTTATATGAATGGCCTACGTTGGCAATCCTCTCAAACCTTCAGTGATTTAATACAATCAATCTCTAAATACCCACACATTAGCATAAGAGCGCTTAATATTATTGATTTTACGGCTGAAGGAAAACAGTGGGCAGTAAGTGGTTTTGATGGTCAATTTTCTCAATTTGATTGGGATAAAAACCTCACATTCACAATGGGTGAACTCAACGCAAATGACGTTGTTTTTCAAGATGAACATTTCACTGATCTTATCGCAAAACTGAATCAGCAAAACAATCAGCTCAATCTAGATAACCTCAGCCTACGCTATGAGAAAGGCTTAATTAAACTTGCAGGTGATTGGAATAAAGACTCGAAAACTATCTCTATTCATGAAGCGACACTTTCAGGCCTTTTATACACACTCCCTGAAAATTGGCTCACTTTTTTAGCTAAACCTATTGATAACAGCAGTGATATTCAAAATATTACTATCGAACAGTTATCCATAAACCAATCAATTTTAATTGATATTACACCAGAGTTTCCTTTCCAATTCACAGGGTTAACAGGAAAACTGCAAAATTTAATTATTGCAAAAGAAGGTGAATGGGGATTATGGCAGGGTTCAGCTATATTAAATGCAGATAGTGGGACATTAAATAGAATTGAATTACGTCGACCAGATCTACACCTTGTCACTCAACAAGATAATGCAATTGTTGAGCAATATTCGGCCTTTATTGGTGATGGTATTGTGCGAGGCTCAGCAGGTTTAGTGCAATCTAACCAACAACGTCAGTTCTCACTCATTGCTAATGGGCTCAATGTGCCTTTATCAACGCCTTATACATTAGGTTTAAAAACAACCTACTCTGATGAAATAGGCCAATTCACACTAAAATTGAAAGGTAATTTACGTGCGAGCCCAGTGATATCAACACTCAATGGTACGTTGACTGGAAGTAAAGGTGAGCAACAAATACTCAATTCAGAAATACAAAATGGTGAAATAATTAATCATCTATAATATTGATCTTTCGCAGGAGCACGGATTGCTCCCTTAATAAAAAGCGTTACAATGCGCTATTGCCCTTTTCTTTATTGTGGAGTTTTCATGTCTGACGAAGATTTTTCCCCTGAAAAAATATCTTTAAACACGTTTCAACAATCTCCTTTAACTGCACTTGAAGATAACAGCACACTGCTTGTGTGTGATGACAACAAAACTCCGTTGTTCTATTGCCTCTCTAAAGAAGACTATGACGCCTTAATTGAACGGGTTATGGATGCCGAACTTGCAGCGATTGTGCTTGAACGTCGCCAAAATAAATTAGATGAGTTGAATTTAGACTAATTTTATTGATGCCTAAATAGAACAAACAAAAAACACCCTTTCAGGTGTTTTTTTGTTTTTATCGCATCTACAGAGATGAAATTAGCGTTTTTTCTTTTTTCGACCCGGTTGAACAAAGCGCTTACGAGAGTTATTTTCCGTTTCTTTGGTTTTTGTTTGAGGAATATGAATACCCAAGGTTTTTGCATTACTACTGATTTGTTTTTTAGGTTTACTTTGTTTTGCTTTTGGTGGTGCTTCAGACGTTGATTTTTCAATCGCTTCAAATAAGGTAATCAGTTCATCATCGGTCAGGTCACGCCATTCACCAACAGGCAATCCCGATAAGCTCACATTCATAATACGAATACGCTCAAGCTTAGTGACCTCATAACCAAAATATTCACACATACGGCGAATTTGGCGATTTAGCCCTTGAACTAAGGTAATACGAAACACCATTGGTGCTTCTTTCTTCACCTTACATTTCTTGGTTTTTTGTCCCATGATAGGAACGCCTGCACTCATTCCATGAATAAACTCATCGGTGATCGGTTTATTCACTGTCACAAGGTACTCTTTTTCGTGATCGTTACCTGCACGTAAGATTTTATTGACTAAATCACCGTGGTTAGTCAGGAAAATCAATCCCTGTGAATCTTTATCTAAACGGCCAATTGGAAAAATACGGGTACTGTGGTTAACATAATCAACAATATTATCTTTTTCGCCATCATCTGTGGTACTGACAATACCCACAGGTTTATTCAGCGCAATCAGCACCAGCTCAGAATTATCTTGTGCTTCAATCAATCGACCATTAACTTTGACTTCATCGCCAGCAAATACTTGATCGCCGATACCAGCGCGTTTGCCATTAATAAGGACAAGTCCTTGCTCAATATAACGGTCAGCCTCACGACGTGAGCAGATCCCGCTTTCACTGATATATTTATTAAGACGAGTAGATAAATTGGTGTCCATGCTTCCCTCCGTAAACTGCGAAATATACATCAATTGGATCGCGATAGAAACACTTTGCCATTCTCCTCGCCCTAAAGGATGGAATTTTGTGGCTCACCTAATAAGATAAGCATTAAAGTATAAATTAATTATCCACACTCTTTAACGCAAAAAAGATAAAAAATCATTAAATTCAATTAATTAACTTTAACCACCTAACATTGCTTGTTTTGTGCAGGTAAAACAATATAAGTACCACTAAAAACAGCACCAACTCCTTCATCACCGCAAATATCGACATCTAACTTAATACGTGCCTTACTCCCCTTTGCTAATCGTCCTAAATCACCACTTAAATTTTCCATATCAGCAACGGCAGCAGGACGCCCAGAAACAGGTTTACGATAACGAATATGGGCATCCACCAGCACAATATCACCTTGTAATTTATGCTCTTGCATTAATAACCAAATCAATCCCCAACCTGTTAAGGTGGCAAGTGAAAATTGGCTACCAGCAAAAATGGTGTGATGGGGATTTTGATTTCCCGCTTCTGGGATAGTGGTATAAAAACGAGTTCCCGTATATTGAGTGATGCGTAATCCCATTTTTTCACTTAATGGGATATGTTGATGCCACTGTTTTTGTAATTCAGCACACCAATCAGGCCGATGAAGAATATCATCTAAGGACTCAATACTTTTTTTCATAAAGAAATGCTTTATGGGTGTTGTTTGCGGACCTGTAACTAGGCCACAATTTTCATAACCCAATTTTTCAAAGAAGCTTACAGACTCTTCTCTTGCACTGCACACGATCCGTTTTATACCTTCTTGGCGAGCTAATGACTCTAGCGCCATGGCAACAAGAGTACCTAAGCCTTTACCTTGCGCATCAGTGTGTACCGCCATAAAGCGGATAGCCCCTTCGTTATCCGCATTAATATAAAGTCGCCCAATTGCAACGGGTTGCCCTGTTTCATCAACAACCATTTGGTGATGAGCAAAGGTATCATACCCGTCTTTTTCAGAGCCTTCAGGTTGATGTAGAGGTTTACGAAGCATTTCCCAACGAAAAGCATAATAAGCCTCAAATTCGGCCTCTGTTTTTGGGGTTCGTAAATGGTACATATCTGAGCTCCTTTTTACATCACTACATGTTTGACGTTATACCTGCAACCAGAAGGTAACAGGGCCATCATTAGTCAGTGTGATTTGCATATCTGCGGCAAATTGGCCTGTTTGCGTTTCTAAGCCTTGTAGCTGGCACTGTTCAATAAAGTAGTGATAGAGATTTTTCGCTAATTCTGGCGGCGCGCCGTTTGAAAATCCTGGGCGCATTCCTTTTTGTGTTTCTGCGGCAAGAGTGAATTGAGAGACAACTAATAAACTGCCACCAGCTTGTTGCACATTTAGGTTCATTTTGTCGTTTTCATCACTAAAGATGCGATAACCGCACACTTTTTCACATAATCTTTTGGCTTTCTGTTCGTTGTCGTCTTTCTCTACACCTAATAAAACCAATAAGCCTTGATTAATAGCGCCCACTGTTTCACCGGCAATATCCACGTTTGCCTGTGTCACTCGTTGAATTAACGCGATCATACTCTCTCCAAAATGAATCAATAAAAAAGGATAACAAATTCAATATATTGTTATCCTTACAATAGCATTATTCTTCTACCGGGAGAGAAAAATCATAATCTTTAAAATAGTCAATGATGGTTTGTTTATCAATGACATGCACACCTTTTATTCCCACAGCAATGGCAGCATCAACGTTGGCTTTTACATCATCAAAGAAAACGGCATCTTGTGCTTCAATATCTTCAGACTGTAAAACATATTTATAGATTTCAGGATCAGGCTTTCTCATTCCAATATCTTGAGATAGATAGAGAAAATCTGCGGAAGCTGCAATTTCAGGATAGTGTTCTGGCCAATAATCTTGGTGTAAGCGATTAGTATTTGATAATACCACAACCCGATGTCCTTGCTCTCTTAATTTATTCATTATATCAATGACTTCGGGGCGAACTGCGATAAAAATAGCCTGCCATCCTTCAGCAAACTGTTCAAAGCTTAAATTCATGCCTAATTCTGAACTGATTTCTTCTGCAAATTCGATGTCTGTAATATTGCCGCGTTCGTGTAATTTAAAGATCTCTCCTGTGGTGAAGTTCTTTTTTATGTTCGCTAATGGAACACCACTGAGTTTACTCCATACTGCGAATACCCGGTTAAAATCGATATCAATAATCACATTACCCATATCAAAGATATAAAGCATAAATCCTCTCCATAATAGAAAACTCATTTTACTTTAATCATAAATCGCTTTACTGAACAGGCTTAAACGCTAAAAAAGTACAATAATCACACTTAATTTTTTTGTAAAACATAAAACCAGAATAGGGAGAGACGAAAAATGAGACTAAAAGCATCATTATCTATAATGCATAATAGGGTGGATGATGATTTTTGATATTGATACCAGAAAACAACTTATAAGTTGTATTTTGAGTGATAAACAACACTTAAGTTGTAAATTTAACTTGAGGAAGAAAAACTTATGCGATGGTAAATAAACCACCGCATTCGTCTTATAGTACTGATAGTACCTATACTCTAAATAATTTGAATTACAGATAGGCGGGGAACATAGATAAACTATGTAACTCGACTAGTTGAGTGTAATCAACACCCCTGTAACTTAAAGTATGACGAGTATAAACTCAGGGCGCTAACGCGCCCTAAGAATTATGTTATCAGAATAATGAATTAGTCTTTGCTACGGTAAGCACGACGACGATCATTTTCTGACAGATAACGCTTACGCAGACGGATAGACTGCGGAGTTACTTCAACTAACTCATCGTCATCAATAAATTCTAATGCTTGTTCTAATGTTTGTTTCAGGTGTGGAGTCAGCGTTGTCGCCTCATCGGTACCAGAAGCACGCATGTTAGTTAGCTTTTTACCTGTTAAACAGTTTACTGTTAAGTCATTAGAGCGAGTATGAATACCAATTACTTGGCCTTCATAAACTTCTGCACCATGAGTAACAAATAATTTACCGCGGTCTTGTAAGCTATACAGTGCGTAAGCAACAGCTTTACCTTGGCCATTAGAGATCATAACACCGTTATTACGGCGACCGATTTCACCTGGGCGAACATCATCATAATGACTGAATGTTGCATACAGTAAACCAGTACCTGATGTCATGGTCATAAATTCAGTACGGAAACCAATCAGACCACGGCTAGGGATAATGTAGTCTAAACGTACACGTCCTTTACCATCTGGTTGCATATCGCGCATTTCGCCTTTACGCTCACCCATCGCTTGCATCACATCACCTTGGTGCTGTTCTTCAATGTCGATAGTAACTTGTTCGAAAGGCTCTTGTTTACGGCCGTCAATGTCACGGAAGATAACTTTAGGACGAGATACACCTAATTCGTAACCTTCACGACGCATATTTTCAATCAGAACTGACAGGTGAAGCTCACCACGACCTGATACACGGAATGCATCTGGATCTTCAGTTTCTTCTACACGTAATGCAACGTTATGGACTAACTCTTTTTTCAGACGATCTAAAATCTGACGAGAAGTCACGAATTTACCTTCACGACCACAGAATGGTGAAGTATTAACACAGAAATACATGCTAACAGTTGGTTCATCAACGGCTAATGCAGGTAGCGCTTCAACAGCACCAACTTCACAAATCGTATCAGAGATATTCAGTTCACCTAAACCAGTGATTGCGATGATATCGCCAGCTTCAGCAACATCAACTTCGATACGCTCTAAGCCTAAATGGCCTAAAACTTTACCGACTTTACCGTTACGGGTATTACCTTCGCTATCGATGATAGTCACTTGTTGGTTAGGTTTAACCTTACCACGCTTAATACGACCGATACCGATAACACCCATGTAGTTGTTGTAGTCCAACTGAGAAATTTGCATCTGGAATGTGCCTTCCAGATCCACTTTTGGTGGCTCTACATATTTGACAATAGCTTCATATAACGGAGTCATATCTTCAGCCATGTCATTGTAATCTGTTCCCGCAATACCATTTAATGCAGATGCATAGATAATTGGGAAATCAAGTTGTTCGTCAGTTGCACCTAAGTTTACGAACAGGTCAAATACCTGATCAACAACCCAGTCTGGACGCGCACCAGGGCGGTCAACTTTATTGATAACAACAATAGGTTTTAAGTTGTTAGCAAATGCTTTTTGTGTCACAAAACGAGTTTGTGGCATTGGGCCATCCATCGCGTCAACCAGCAATAGAACGCTGTCTACCATAGACATAACGCGTTCTACCTCACCACCGAAGTCGGCGTGTCCTGGGGTATCTACGATATTGATACGATAGTCATTCCATTTAATCGCTGTATTTTTCGCAAGAATAGTAATTCCGCGCTCTCTTTCGAGATCATTTGAGTCCATCACGCGCTCAGCAACGGTTTCACGTTCACCGAACGTACCAGATTGCTGTAGTAATTTATCGACGATAGTTGTTTTACCATGGTCAACGTGGGCGATGATGGCGATATTACGCAAGTTTTCGATCACAAAATTTGCCTCAGGCATTGTAGAAATAAGCGCAGTATTGTACACGCTTTAGACGAGAGACTAAACAAGATCACAATAATGATTGCTTAACAATATGCAATTAATTGAATTGTGATCCTTTTCACGCCTCAGAATTTAGTAGCATCCGTTCGTTTGCACCAAAATAGTGCAACTAATTAGGCTTAACTTGCACCAACTTTGTGCAATAATTAAAAAATCACAGGAGATATTCTACACTAAACTTCATCAATACAGTATATATCCCTTTTTAGATAAGTTGGCATGCTTTTCGCAATAGAATTTAGGTGAGCAAAAAATTCACCGAAAAATGTGTAAGGCCACTGCACTCAATAAAACCATTCGCCAGGAGAGTTCCTATGTCCCTTGAACATGTGTTATCCATGATTGAAGAACATAAAGTTAGATATATTGACTTACGTTTCACTGATACCCGCGGTAAAGAACAACATCTTACTATTCCGGCTCATCAGGTTAACGATGATTTCTTTGAAGAAGGAAAAATGTTCGATGGTTCCTCTATTGGTGGCTGGAAAGGCATTAACGAATCAGACATGGTACTGATGCCAGATGCAACAACCGCAATGCTCGACCCATTCTTTCAAGATCCAACCCTGATTATTCGTTGTGATGTGCTAGAACCGGGCACAATGAAAGGTTATGACCGCGATCCACGCTCTATTTCAAAGCGTGCTGAAGATTATTTAAAATCAAGTGGTATTGCAGACACCGTATTATTTGGGCCAGAACCTGAATTCTTCCTGTTTGATGATATTCGTTTTAAAAACGATATTTCAGGTGCTTCTTACGCTATCAACGATATTGAAGCAGCTTGGAACACCAACACAAAATATGAAGACGGTAACAAAGGGCACCGCCCTATGGTTAAAGGCGGTTATTTCCCACTGCCACCTGTTGATTCATCACAAGATATTCGTTCTACCATGTGTAACATTATGGAAGAAATGGGCTTAGTGGTTGAAGCACACCATCATGAAGTGGCAACAGCAGGTCAAAACGAAGTGGCGACTCGCTTCAATACCATGACCAAAAAAGCAGATGAAACCCAAATTTATAAATACGTGGTACAAAATGTAGCTCACGTATTTGGTAAAACAGCGACCTTTATGCCAAAACCTCTCGTGGGTGATAACGGTTCAGGTATGCACTGCCATATGTCACTGTCTAAAAACGGTGTAAACCTGTTCGCGGGCGATAAATACGGCGGATTATCTGAAATGGCGCTGTATTACATCGGCGGTATTATCAAACATGCTCGTGCACTCAATGCGTTTACTAACCCAACAACTAACTCTTATAAACGTTTAGTTCCGGGTTTTGAAGCTCCTGTTATGTTGGCTTACTCCGCACGTAACCGCTCGGCATCAATTCGTATTCCAGTGGTTGCCAGCATGAAAGCACGCCGTATTGAAGTACGCTTCCCTGATCCTTTAGCAAACCCTTATCTCGCGTTTGCAGCTCAGTTAATGGCTGGTCTTGATGGAATTATCAATAAAATTCACCCTGGTGATGCTATGGATAAGAATCTCTATGACTTACCACCAGAAGAAGCCAAAGAGATCCCAACTGTCGCAGGTTCACTAGAGGAAGCATTAAATACACTGAATGCCGATCGTGAGTTCTTAACTCGTGGTGGTGTATTTACTGACGATGCTATTGATGCTTATTTAGAATTATTACGTGCAGATGTTCAACGTGTACGTATGGCTCCACATCCTCTTGAATTTGAAATGTATTACAGCGCTTAAGATAAGTTTTACCGATAAAAACTTAAGCCAAGATGTAAAACTGTTTTTTTTGCCGTGAAGCTATTTTGCCCATCTTCGGATGGGCACTTTTCTCCCACTTAAGGAGTCCGTCTATTCACTTACGCATTGGTTCATTAATGCAATAAAGGTAAGATGCACTAAAATGGTGCAAAGAGGTATTCAATATGGAAACGGCAGACTTACCTGATAACACATTAATTTTGGACTCATTGATACACTCAGTATTGGTTATCAACAAAGAGTTTATTATTTGTTATGCGAATCATTCTGCGTTACAGGTTTTAGCACAAAGCCGCCGAAAATTATTTGAAACGCCTTTTACTGCCTTATTCAGCTATTACTCTTTTGATGCTGATTTAATGCGTGAAACGTTAGCGAGTGGACAAAGCTTTACTGACAATGAAGTGATATTGGTTGTTAATAACCAATCACACACAATGTCGCTCAGTGCCCAACCTATTTCCGAGCAACACATTTTGCTGGAACTGGCGCCTATGGATAGTCAACGCCGGTTAAGCCAAGAGCAGATACAACAAGCACAGCAAATGGCAGCGAGGGAATTGGTTAGGGGGCTGGCACATGAAATTAAAAACCCGTTAGGTGGGTTAAGGGGCGCGGCACAATTGCTGGCAAAATCATTGCCCGATCCTGCCTTAACAGAATATACGCAAGTTATTATTGAACAAGCTGATCGCCTGCGTGTGCTGGTGGACAGACTACTTGGCCCACAACACCCAGGAACAAAAACATATCAGAGTATTCATCATGTTGTTGAGCGAGTGGCTCAACTTATTTCACTTGAATGCCCTGACAATGTCACCTTGTTAAAAGATTACGATCCCAGTTTGCCTGAGTTATCACATTACCCAGATCAAATAGAACAAGTACTCCTAAATATTACACGCAATGCTTTACAAGCCGTTGAAAAAACAGGAGGGACGATTATCTTGCGTACCCGTACTGCTTTTCAAGTCACACTCCATGGTGAGCGTCATCGCCTTGTTGCTCGTATTGATGTAATTGATACTGGCGATGGGATCCCTTCTCACTTACAAGATACTCTTTTTTATCCCATGGTAAGCGGTAGAGAAGGAGGAAATGGATTGGGATTATCAATTGCGCGTAATTTAGTGGATCAGCATGCAGGTAAAATTGAATTTACCAGTTGGCCTGGGAATACCGAATTTTCTATTTATTTACCAATTAAGTAGGAGATAACTAATGCAAAAAGGAAATGTGTGGGTTGTCGATGATGACAGCTCTATTCGCTGGGTACTGGAACGTGCAATTTCTCGTGAAGGCCTTGTATGTAAAACTTTCGAACATGCAAATGATGTACTTAACGCCCTCAATACAGAAATGCCAGATGTCTTGCTATCTGATATTCGTATGCCTGATATCGATGGTTTATCTCTTCTTAAAATCATTAAAGAAAGCTACCCTACTTTACCCGTGATAATTATGACTGCGCATTCTGATCTGGATGCCGCAGTAAATGCTTATCAACAAGGGGCTTTTGATTATTTACCGAAACCCTTTGATATTGATGAAACCTTAGCATTAATTGATCGTGCAATTACGCATTATCGCGAGCAAAAACAGCCCAATACGACTGAACCTACTCTGCAATCTGTTTCTGATATGATTGGTGAAGCACCTGCAATGCAAGAGGTTTACCGTATTATTGGTCGACTTTCTCGCTCCTCAATCAGTGTACTTATTAATGGTGAATCAGGTACCGGAAAAGAGCTAGTCGCACATGCATTACATCGCCACAGCCCAAGAGCTTCTTCTCCTTTTATTGCTCTCAATATGGCGGCAATTCCTAAAGATTTAATTGAATCAGAGCTTTTTGGTCATGAAAAAGGGGCATTTACAGGTGCGTCTCAAGTACGCCAAGGGCGATTTGAACAAGCAAATGGGGGTTCTCTTTTTCTTGATGAAATTGGTGATATGCCTCTCGACATTCAGACACGGTTACTACGAGTGCTTGCTGAAGGACAATTTTACCGAGTAGGCGGTTATGCTCCTGTTAAAGTTGATGTGCGTATTATTGCCGCTACACATCAAGACTTAGAAAAACGCGTTCAAGCGGGTGATTTTCGTGAAGATCTCTATCATCGACTTAATGTAATACGCATTCAATTACCACCATTACGTGATAGAACTGAAGATATTCCCAGCTTAGCGCGCTATTTTCTACAAAAAACAGCAAAAGAATTAGGCGTCGAAGCCAAAGCGCTTCATCAGCAAAGTTTGCAAATAATGATGGAATACAACTGGTCAGGTAACGTAAGACAATTAGAGAATGTGTGTCGCTGGTTAACGGTAATGACGGCAAGCCAAGAAATTATGCCTCAAGATTTACCACAAGAAATTCGCCAACCCGATGAGAAAGCAAAAAATATCAGTCGAATTGCTTCATCTCAACATTGGTCACAACATCTTTCATTATGGGCAGATGAAGCATTAGCTGAAGGAAAAGACAATATCCTAACGAATGCATTACCTCAGTTTGAACGGACACTTTTACTCAGCGCCCTAGCCTATACACAAGGCCATAAACAAGATGCCGCACGATTATTAGGTTGGGGCAGAAATACATTAACCCGAAAATTAAAAGAATTAGGGATAGAGGAATATTGATCCTCTACCCCCTTCATCAATTAAATTACACGTGAGAATTGACGTTGGCGCATTTGATTTCGTAAATAGGTATCAAAACACATGCAGATATTACGAATAAGCAAACGTCCTCTTGGTGTCACTTGAATGCCATCAGCTGTTATTTCAACTAAACCATCATCTTTCATTGGCACAAGTAATTCTAAATCTTCTTTAAAATAGTCATGGAAGACAATATCGTGCATTTTTTCAATATCAGAAAAATGCAAATTAAAATTACAAATTAAGGTTTTAATTACATCACGGCGAATACAATCATCATTAGTCAGTGATAAACCTCGCCATAGTGCATTACCTTCACTATTTACACGCGCATAATACTCTTTCAATACCTTCTCATTTTGCGCATAGTTATCCCCTAACATACTAATTGCAGAAACACCCATACCTAATAAATCACACTCTTCATGAGTGGTATATCCTTGGAAATTACGATGTAAAATGCCTTTGCGCTGAGCAACCGCTAATTCATCATCAGGCTTAGCAAAATGATCCATTCCAATAAATTGATAGCCATTTGTCGTTAGCGTAGAAATGGTTTCTTGTAATATTTCTAATTTTTCTTCCGCTAAAGGGAGATCTTCATCTTTAATTTTACGTTGAGCCGCAAATAAATTAGGCAAATGAGCATAATTAAATACACTTAATCTATCTGGCGATAATTCAATGACACGTTTTAATGTAAAGGCAAAACTCTCTTTGGTTTGCTTAGGTAAGCCATAAATTAAATCAATACTAGTAGAGTGAAAACCCACTTCACGCGCACGCTCTACTAATGCAAAAATAAATGCTTCGTCTTGCTCACGATTTACTTTTTGTTGTACTTCTTTATTGAAATCTTGCACGCCCATACTCAGGCGGTTAAAGCCTTCATTACGCAAATGATCGATAACATCTAATTCAATCTCACGCGGGTCAATTTCAATAGAAAGCTCTGCATTATCGACAAAATGAAAATGCTGACGTAATAACGAAACCAATCGACTAATTTGTTGCTTATCCAGAAAAGTAGGCGTACCCCCACCCCAATGCATTTGAGTCACTTTTCGGTCTTTAAAATAACGAGCTCTATTAATAATTTCTTTTTCTAAAACATCAAGATACTCGTCTGCTTTATGTTTATGCCGCGTAATAATTTTATTACAACCACAGAAATAACACAGCTTATGGCAGAAAGGAATATGGATATAAAGTGATAAAGGGCGCTCAGGATAACGTTGAGTCGCTTTGATAAAATCAGCATCACCATATTGTTGATTAAATTCCAATGCTGTTGGGTATGATGTATAGCGAGGACCTGAATAGTTATACTTATGGATCAGGTCAAGATCCCAAATAATTGTTTGTTCTGACATGCCTCTACCTTCCAAAAGTGAACCGCTGATATCTCATACCAGCAAACAGACATTATGAATATCTGAAATAATAGTGTAACCAATAAATCGAGAACTGAATATGATCGAAAGGGGTATCGTATAAATCCCCTTATCTTCTTATTCATAGGCTATCCGGCCTGAATACAATATGTGATATAAATCACATTACATAAAAATAGTCTTACTCATTAAAGATATTCATGAATAATTTAAGTTTATTCAACATGTTAGTTAAGCTTTATTATTTTAAAATAACGCTTCTCAACTTTTACCCAGAGTTTAAAACGATATATTACTCAAAATACGATTTAAATTAATTAAATATCTCGTTATATTAATTTTATTATTTTTTTATTCTCTCGTAATTCGATGGTTGCAATAATAGTAATAATTATATCTTTACCTAAATTATAATATTACATACCCTAGGACAAAACATTGATTAATATCCAACTCAGTCGTGTTTTGATTTAAATTTGAGAGTCATTTAAAGAATAAAGGTCGCTATATTACAAGGAAAGATAGCATCCCCCATACCTTATCTTATTTTAATTGACCATTCTCTTATTTTATCAGTCTCTTTTATATACCCGAATTATGGATTATTAACCATGGAAGGAAACGGACTAGCAACCAAGGATGGTTTCTCTTTTCAATAAAAATAACCCTCTATTTTATTTTCTTTGTTATTAATCTAATTTCTTTGATTAAAATATCTGCATTCCTTTAATAGCTAATAAGAATTATTATTATTTGATAATAACAAATAGAAAGGCCCTGTTTATTATGATCACATAAAACAGAGCCTTTTTCTTTATTATGGTTAATTTATAGCATTAAATTATTTTGCTTCTTTACCATAATTAGGTGAGCGAGGGCCGTATAAAATACCATTTGCTTTACCTGCTGAAAGTAACCGCACACTGGTTATTCCTGCAATTTGGTAACTCTTATCAGAAACGGTATTAACGATTTGATTCACAACAGCAGAAACCAACATTCCCACTAAGCTGCTTGATGAACTTTCTGTCTCTGTACTTGATGCGGTTGCAGAACTGCTCCACAACACACCACCATTACGGAGATCAACAAGTTTAGCGCTAACAGTGACTCGTGTATCACTGGAAATAACTTGGTATGACGTGCCGAATTCAGTGATATCTAAGTATAAAACCGCATCAGCACCAAAGATTTCACGCAATTTATTCGGACTTACTGCGTGAATATCTCCAGCCATTGATAGACCATTTTGCTTAAATGTCTCTTCAACGACCGCAACTGGGAAAACATAATAGCCCGCTTCAGCCAAAGGATACGTCACTTGAGATAAGAAACTATGCCCCGCACCAACCTCTGTTGTGTGGTTTTGTGGCACTAAAACTAAAATACTTTTTGGCTTACTTTGTTTAAAGGCGGTGTAATCTGTTTTGACAGGTTGAGCACAACCCGTTAATACCAACGCAAACGCAAAACACATTAAAGCAAATAAACGACTCATTTTTGCATTCCTTTGTTTTTCATCAGGCGATCCATAAATTCTGCTGATTCAGGGTAAAGTGCTTTTTCCTCATTAAATTCAGCCATCGCTAAATCTAATGCACCTGTTGCACCATATAACATGCCTAAATGTGCATGTAATCCTGGTGGAATACCTAATGATTTAGCGCGGGAAAGTTCAATACTTTTCTTTAATGTATCAATCTGTGCTTGAGGGTCACTTTCACTTTGTTGATAGTGTTGATAAACCACTTGTTGATAGCTATCCCAGTTATAAAGCGGTTTAGGGCCACTTGCGCACCCTGTTAATAATAGTGCGCCAAAAGCAAGGCTCATTAATGATTTTAACATTGTTATATCCTTATAAAATGAGCATTATTTTGAAGGCTGCCAAGCATTGCTCTCAATACCAGCCACTAAATTATTAACCGCTTCACGAATAGCGAGATCAAGCACTTTACCGTTAAGTGTTGAGTCATAGCTTGCTGTTCCACCAAACCCGATGATTTCACGGTTAAAAAGTTCATATTCACCTGCACCTTGAGATGAGAACACCACTTCTGATGTGTTTACATTCACAACGTTTAAATTCACTTTGGCATAAGCAACTTGAGTTTTACCGCGGCCTAAAATACCAAATAATTGGCGATCACCCACTTCTTTACGACCAAATTCAGTGACATCACCAGTAATAACATAGGTTGCACCTTTTAATTGCTGGCTTTGGCCTTTAATACCCGCTTCTTCTTTTAATTCAGATAAGTTAGCTCTATCTAATACATTAAAACGCCCTGTCTGTTGTAAATGTGTCATTAAAATGGTTTTGGATTGATTACCTAATCTATCAACACCATCAGAGAATATTCCATTCATATAACTAGAACGGTTATCAAACTTACCAATTGAAATAGCGCTTTTTGTCCCTGTATAAGTCGTATTATAGGTTGCAACTTTAGCAACATCTAAAGAGCGAGAAGACTCTGAAGCACACCCTGCAAGTAATGTTGCAGAAACTAAAATCAAGCCAAGCGATAATTTATTTAAATTCATATAAATAACCTAATAAAGGTGAAATAAACTTATAGATATTCATTCTATTAATTAAAATAGAGTTGATATAAACAGAAAAAATGGTTTTCAGTTTTAGCTCATAGAAGTTCACTTAAAAACCTTATTAGTAATAAGGTTATAAGACGATCAACTCATATTTATAATATAAAGGTAATCAGCGATGGGGAGAATAGAAGATAGATGATAAAAACAATAATAAATAAATATAGAGATGAAATAGAGAATACTTTATTTATTATTTTTTTAATATCGCTTAAGTCAGATTAAAACCAAACCGATTAAAAATAAAAAGTAAATGAGAGGATATTTAGTTTGCACTCTTCTTTATCAATGTTTTGTTATTAGAAAATAGCTTGAATAAGGCAAAATAAAAAAATGTGGTGCCATCAATATTCATGACACCACATTCAACAACGTTAGAGCCTCTAGCTCATTAACACCATAACCATAAATGTGTTATTAGCGTTTTTTTCCAAATGCAGCGGCTAACGCGTCACCCATTGCACTATTTCCCGCATTATTACCGCTATTTGTTGATTGGCGGTTATTACGAGCTGGCTTCTGCCCTTTATTATTTCTAGGGTGATTATTACTATTACTCGGTGATGATTGTCTATTTTCACTATCACCAGCAACTTCATCTAAACGCATAGTTAATGCAATACGTTTACGAGCTAAATCAACTTCAAGAACTTTGACTTTAACAATATCACCTGTTTTTACCACAGTATGCGGATCTTCAATAAATCGGTCAGCTAAAGAGGAGATATGAACCAAGCCATCTTGGTGTACACCGATATCAACGAATGCACCGAAATTAGTCACATTAGTCACGGTTCCTTCAAGGATCATGCCACTAACTAAGTCATTCATTGTTTCGACACCTTCAGCAAAAGTCGCAGTTTTAAACTCAGGACGAGGATCGCGCCCTGGTTTTGCTAACTCTTTTAAGATGTCATTAATTGTTGGTAGACCAAATTGCTCTGTGATAAACGCTCTTGCATCAACCTGTGAGATCAAAGCGCTATTTCCCATTAAATCGTCAATCTTTTGCTGCGTAGATTGCAGGATATTTTCAACAACTGGATACGCTTCTGGGTGAACTGTTGACGCATCCAGCGGATTTTTACCATCACGAATGCGCAAGAATCCTGCACATTGCTCAAAGGCTTTTGGCCCTAAGCGTGCGACTTTGAGTAACTGTTTTCTATCAATAAAGCGGCCGTTCTCATCACGCCAATTAATAATATTTTGAGCGATAGATTGGCTAAGCCCCGCAACTCGCGTTAATAATGGTACTGACGCTGTATTTAAATCCACACCAACACCATTCACACAGTCTTCAACAACAGTATCAAGTTTTCTGGCTAATAATGTTTGGCTAACATCATGCTGATATTGGCCAACACCAATTGATTTAGGATCAATTTTTACAAGCTCAGCCAACGGATCTTGTAAACGGCGAGCGATAGATACCGCACCACGAATAGACACATCCAAATCAGGAAATTCATTAGCAGCAAGCTCTGATGCAGAATATACGGACGCTCCCGCCTCGCTCACAATTACCTTTTGTGCTTTGACGTCTGGGTAACGTTTTACTGTTTCAGCAAAAAAGCGTTCGGTTTCACGAGAAGCAGTACCATTGCCAATCGCCACCAGTTCAACATTATGCTTAATACATAACGCCGCGACACTGGCAGCCGCTTTATCAGCTTGGCCTGTATGTGGATAAATCGTATCGGTTGCAATTAACTTACCAGTGCTATCTACAACGGCAACTTTCACACCGGTACGTAAACCAGGATCAAGCCCCATAGTGGCTCGCATACCCGCAGGTGCCGCCATCAGTAAATCATTTAGGTTTCGAGCAAAAACATTAATAGCTTCTTCTTCCGCTTTTTCTCGTAATTGGCTCATCAATTCTGTTTCAATATGCATTAAAACTTTAATACGCCAAGTCCAGCTTACAACCGCTTTGCGCCAGCTATCCGCTGGTTGGTTGTTTAAGCGTAATCCTAAATGCTCTGTAATCAGTTGTTCACCGTAGCTTTCTTTAGGTGCTTCTTCAAATTGCGGATCAGGATTAAGTGATAATTGTAAAATACCTTCATTACGACCACGAAACATGGCTAACGCACGGTGAGAAGGAACATTGGCAATCGGCTCATGACTGTCAAAATAATCACTAAACTTCGCACCTTCGGCTTCTTTTCCTTCCACTACTTTGGAAACAAGATGTGCATTTTTCCATAAATATTGACGAACTTTCGCCAATAATCCAGCATCTTCAGAAAAACGCTCCATTAAAATATAACGCGCACCATCTAAAGCGGCTTTAGTATCATTCACGCCTTTTTCTGCGTTGATATAAGCGGTTGCTACATCTTCTGGGTTATTTTGTGGCTCATTCCACAACAAGTCTGCTAAGGGCTCTAACCCATTTTCAATGGCGATTTGTCCACGAGTACGGCGTTTAGGCTTATAAGGAAGATAAAGATCTTCAAGCTCTGTTTTACTTTGCGTTTCATTAATTGAAGAACGTAACTCAGGTGTTAATTTTCCTTGTTCTTCAATTGATTTTAAAATGGTTTGGCGACGATCATTGAGTTCTCGTAAATAACTAAGGCGAGTTTCTAACTGACGTAGTTGCGTATCATCTAACCCACCAGTGACCTCTTTACGGTAACGGGCAACAAATGGCACCGTATTCCCTTCATCCAGTAACGTTATGGCCGAAAGGACTTGCTGAGGCTTAACCGTGAGCTCTTCTGCAATAATTCGGCTTAATGATTCATTCATAATATATTTACCTACCGAGAGGAATAATTTTAAAGAGGGCTATTATACACACGCCACACTAAAAAAATTTGGCAAATTTCCGATTACACTCGACAATTATGAGGAAAATAACAGATTAATTTATCATTCACGCTATAGTATCTTTATGAAATTCAATGTTGATGATAGTTTTAATTCGTAATGGCAAAAAGTAACTATATTACTCGTGATGGCTGGTATGCCTTAGACAAAGAGCTAAAATATCTTTGGAAAGAAGAGCGCCCTCGTGTCACACAATCAGTTTCAGAGGCAGCGGCACAAGGTGACCGTTCAGAAAATGCTGAATATATTTATGGAAAGAAGCGGTTACGTGAAATTGACAGACGTGTTCGCTTTTTATCAAAACGTCTTGATGAGCTAAAAATTGTTGACCCCGATCCTCGCCAAGAAGGAAAAGTTTATTTTGGTGCTTGGGTCACGCTTGAAGATGATGACGAAAATGTCAAAACTTTCAGACTTGTGGGGCCTGATGAGTTTGATCCGGCAAAACAGTGGATTTCTATAGATTCTCCTGTTGCCCGAGCTCTCATTGGTAAACAAGTTGATGATGAAATTAGTGTGCAAACACCAGGTGGTGAAGTTAATTACTGCGTATTATCTATCAAATATCATTCGGAATAAGACAAATAAATAGATTTATTACCTTTATTATCACTAAAGAACAAGTTTTATCTATAAATTATTAACATTTATTCTTTGGTTTTGGTTTAATATTCTTAACGATGATAGAATTCGCTAACAAAAGCATTTGCACTTCGGGAGCTTAAAAAAATGCAAGAAAGTTATAAAGTGCTAATCGTGGATGATGATTTACGTCTACGTTCACTATTAGAGCGCTATTTGACAGAGCAGGGTTTTCAAATCCGTACTGCTGCAAACGCTGATCAAATGGATCGTCTGCTCACTCGCGAATCTATCCACCTTATCGTGCTCGACTTAATGCTTCCAGGTGAAGATGGCTTATCCATTTGCCGTCGCTTAAGAAGCCAAAACAACCCTATCCCTATTATTATGGTTACAGCAAAAGGGGAAGAGGTTGATAGAATTGTTGGGCTTGAAATTGGTGCTGATGATTACATCTCAAAACCATTTAATCCAAGAGAATTACTGGCTCGCATTCGCGCAGTACTTCGCCGTCAAGCGAACGAATTGCCGGGTGCTCCTTCACAAGATAATGCCATTATCTCCTTTGGTAAATTCAAGCTAAACCTTGGTACACGGGAAATGTTCCATGAAGAAGAGCATATGCCTCTAACGAGTGGTGAATTTGCTGTATTAAAAGTACTGGTATCTCACCCTCGTGAGCCTCTTTCTCGTGACAAATTAATGAGCCTTGCTCGTGGTCGCGAATACAGTGCTATGGAACGTTCAATCGACGTTCAAATTTCTCGTTTACGCCGAATGATTGAAGAGGATCCAACACATCCTCGCTATATTCAAACAGTTTGGGGTCTTGGTTACGTCTTTGTTCCTGATGGAACCAGTGCTCAATGAGAAGGCTGAGGCTTTCCCCTCACAATAAACTGACACGTTCGTTATTTCTGGTTATCTCGCTACTTTTTTTTAGCTTGATAGCCAGTTATATCGTTGTACAGCACCTTATTGTTGGGCCAAGCCTTCAGCAATTTAATAAAGTTTTAGCGTATGAAATACGCACATTAATGCCTGAAGAACTTATTTTAGTTGATGGCACTCCACTCAAAATCTCCCCGGCTTTACGCAATAAAATCTATAGCGAATTAGGTATCTCTTTTTTTGATAAAGAGGCCGCACTTGAGGAAGGACTTTATTGGGCTAAAATCGATGACGATTTAAGTGAACAGATGTCTGAATATCTGGGTGGAGAAACTGAAATTTGGATTGAAAACACGCTGGAATACCCTGTTTTATGGGTTAATACACATATTTCCCCCTCTCTCTGGATCCGTGTTCCTCTCACTGAGTTAGGGCAAAATTTCCTACTGCCAGTTTATCGACAAGCGATTATTTTTATTATCATCGTTGTCGCTTTTTTTTGGCTCTATAACCGTTTTCAAAATCGCCCACTCAATGAAGTAGAATATGCTGCACGTCGTATCGGTAAAGGGGTTATTCCACCACCTATTCCTGAATCTGGCTCCTCTGAAATGCGATCAATCATTCGCGCATTTAATCAGATGTCATCGGGTATTCGTTCATTAGATAATGATAGAACACTCGTTATGGCTGGTGTCAGTCATGACTTGCGTACACCTCTTACCCGTATTCGCCTTGCCACTGAAATGATGAGCCCAGAGGATAGCTATCTTGCTGACTCTATCAATAAAGATATTGAAGATTGCGATGCCATTATTGGCCAGTTTCTAGACTATATGCGCACAGGTAAAGAGATGTCTTTAGAACTGTGCGATATGAATAATCTATTACAAGAAGTCATTTCGGCTGAATCTAATTCAGGTAAAATAAGTGAAGATCATCTTCATCCTGAACCCATTAATATTACGGCTAATCCTATCGCTGTGAAACGAGCACTTGCCAATATGATTGTAAATGCGACCCGCTATGGCCATGGCTGGATAAGTGTTTCAAGTGGAAAAAATGAAGAATATGCATGGTTTCAAGTCGAAGATGACGGCCCCGGTATTCCACAAGAAGACCGACAACGTCTTTTCCAACCTTTTGTTCAAGGTGAACAAGCGCGTAGCTCGACAGGTGCAGGTTTAGGGTTATCCATTATTCGCCGTATTATGGATGCTCACGGTGGTTATGTTGAACTTGATGATAGCGTTAAAGGTGGATTACTTATCCGTGCTAATTTTCCATTAAAAGAGCGTGATGATGAGGATGATTAATTTTTCTTTCTGATAAAGCCCTTTTTTATTCCGCTACTTTTGCTCTATTTTTTCTTCTCCCTCTAAATATTTCATCATTTTTTTACTTTGTCATAAAACTGTCACAATTAAGACATTTAATTGTCATCTAACTGACCTATTGTCTGTGCGTACCGTAACCGAAGTTGATAGATGTCGAAAATTATTCTACCTATCCCACAGGAGGGATTATGAAACTGATGCGTACCACCCTGACTAGTGTCATTGCCGCTGCGTTTTCAATGACCGCTCTTTCTGCGCAGGCAACGACCTCGCTGACTGGTGCTGGCGCAACGTTCCCTGCCCCAGTTTATGCTAAATGGGCAGATTCCTATCAAAAAGAAACGGGTAACAAAATTAACTACCAAGGCATTGGCTCCTCTGGTGGTGTTAAACAAATCATTGCAAACACCGTTGATTTTGGCGCTTCTGATGCACCATTAACAGACGACAAATTACAAGCTGACGGTTTATTCCAATTCCCTACCGTGATTGGTGGCGTTGTTATGGCTGTAAACATTCCTGGTATCAAATCAGGTGAGCTGACCTTAGATGGCGACACTATCGGTAATATCTATCTAGGCAAGATCCAAAAATGGAATGACCCTGCCATCACAAAACTCAATCCAGGCGTAAAATTACCAGACCAGAATATCGCGGTTATTCGTCGTGCTGATGGTTCTGGAACTTCTTTCGTTTTCACTAGCTACTTATCAAAAGTAAATAGCGCATGGAAAGATGAAGTAGGCGCTGGCTCTACCGTAAAATGGCCAACAGGCTTAGGTGGTAAAGGAAATGATGGCATCGCTGCATTCGTTCAACGTGTACCAGGTTCAATTGGTTATGTTGAATATGCTTACGCGAAACAAAACAACCTTGCTTATACTAAATTAGTCACAGCTGATGGCGAAGCAATCGCACCAACAGCAGACAGCTTTAGTGCCGCAGCAAGAAAAATTGATTGGAGCAAAAGCTTTGCACAAGACCTGACTAATCAGAAAGGTGAAAACGCATGGCCGATTACTTCAACCACCTTTATCTTAGTGCATCAAAAACAACAAAATGCAGAAAAAGGTAAAGAAGTGCTGAATTTCTTCAACTGGGCTTATGACAAAGGTAATCAAGAAGCGAAAAATCTAGATTACGCAGTATTACCTGCAGAAGTTGTAGAACAAATTCGTGCTGCATGGAAAACAAGTATTAAAGACAGTAATGGCAAACCGATTTACTAATAAAACCGGTAACCATTAAGAGATAAGTTAACGTTCACCCCCTGCTAACAGGGGGTAATAAATTAAAAGAGGCTTTATGGCCGAGCACACAACGGTAATAAAGGCCCCTAGTAAACGAGGGGACGTTATTTTCAGCGCACTAGTCCGTCTAGCTGCGTTGATTACGCTTTTGCTTTTAACAGGTATCATTGTTTCACTGATTTTTGCCTCATTACCAAGTATTCAGCAGTTTGGTCTTTCATTCTTATGGACAAAAGAGTGGGACCCACCAGCACAGGAGTTTGGTGCATTAGTGCCTATTTACGGCACCATTGTAACGTCAATTATCGCACTGGTTATTGCTGTTCCTGTCAGTTTTGGTATTGCCCTTTTCCTCACTGAATTAGCACCTAATTGGCTAAAACGCCCATTAGGTATTGCGATTGAGTTACTCGCGGCTATCCCAAGTATTGTTTATGGTATGTGGGGACTGTTTGTCTTCGCACCACTGTTTGCAACCTATTTCCAAGAGCCGGTAGGCAATGTGCTTTCTTCTATTCCTATCGTTGGCGAGCTTTTCTCAGGCCCTGCTTTTGGTATTGGTATCTTAGCAGCAGGGGTTATCCTCGCTATCATGATCATTCCTTATATCGCCTCTGTGATGCGTGATGTGTTTGAACAGACACCTGTCATGATGAAGGAATCAGCCTACGGTATTGGCTGTACAACATGGGAAGTAATTTGGAATATCGTTCTACCTTATACCCGTAACGGTGTCATCGGTGGCGTTATGTTGGGATTAGGCCGTGCCTTAGGTGAAACCATGGCGGTGACCTTTATCATCGGTAATACCTACCAATTAGATTCTGCCTCGCTATTTATGCCAGGTAACAGTATCACGTCTGCATTAGCCAATGAGTTTGCTGAAGCAGAAACGGGATTACATACTGCGGCATTAATGGAATTAGGGCTTATCCTGTTTGTCATCACCTTTATCGTACTTGCGATTTCTAAGTTTATGACATTACGTTTATCTAAGAATGAAGGAGCGCGTTAATATGTCTAAAACATCCCCTTCTTCATTACAAGTTCAAACAGAGAGCGAACTGCGAGTACGTCATAAACGCCAACTTTGGCGTCGTCAAAAAAACCGTATCGCACTGTTTTTATCTGTATCTACTATGGCATTTGGTCTTTTCTGGTTAACGTGGATTTTATTCTCAACAATCACAAAAGGCGTTGATGGTATGTCCCTTGCGCTTTTCACCGAAATGACACCGCCGCCAAATACTGATGGTGGTGGATTGGCGAACGCCATTGTCGGTAGTGGATTACTCATTCTTTGGGCCACAGTGATTGGCACGCCATTAGGTATTCTTGCAGGGATTTATCTTGCAGAATATGGCCGTCGCTCATGGCTTGCTGAAACCACTCGCTTTATTAACGATATTTTGCTGTCAGCACCATCAATTGTTGTCGGGCTCTTTGTCTACACTATTGTGGTCGCACAGATGCAGCACTTTTCAGGATGGGCAGGTATTATTGCTCTTGCCTTACTGCAAATTCCTATCGTTATTCGTACCACTGAAAATATGTTGAAGTTAGTGCCTGATAGTTTACGCGAAGCTGCTTATGCATTAGGAACACCAAAGTGGAAAATGATCTCTAAAATCACCTTAAAAGCCTCGGTATCAGGCATTATCACAGGTGTGTTATTAGCGATTGCACGTATTGCAGGTGAAACTGCGCCACTGTTATTTACTTCACTATCAAATCAATTCTGGAGCACAGACTTAAACGAACCGATAGCTAACTTACCTGTGACTATCTTTAAGTTCGCCATGAGTCCTTTTGCACAGTGGCAAGAGCTTGCCTGGGCTGGCGTATTACTTATCACCCTCTGTGTTCTATTTATCAATATTATCGCGCGCGTGCTGTTTGCTAAACGCAAGCACGGTTAACGCAGAAAGTTAAGCAAGAGAGACGTTGAATGATTATGGCTAATGATAACGCGGGAAATAAAATTCAAGTTCGTGATTTGAACTTCTACTACGGTAAATTCCATGCGCTGAAAAATATCTCTTTAGATATTGCCAAAAATAAGGTGACTGCATTTATCGGCCCTTCTGGCTGTGGTAAATCAACCTTACTGCGTACTTTTAATAAAATGTATGAGCTTTATGGCGAACAGCGTGCAGAAGGCGAAATTCTACTAGATGGCAACAATATCCTGACAGATAAACAAGATATTGCGCTATTACGCGCCAAAGTCGGAATGGTGTTCCAAAAGCCAACCCCTTTCCCGATGTCAATTTATGACAATATCGCTTTTGGTGTACGCTTATTCGAAAAGTTATCTCGCGCTGATATGGACGAACGTGTTCAATGGGCTTTGACAAAAGCCGCATTATGGAACGAAACCAAAGATAAATTACATCAGAGTGGATATAGTCTATCTGGTGGTCAACAACAGCGTTTATGTATAGCGCGCGGTATCGCTATTCGTCCTGAAGTTTTGTTACTTGATGAGCCTTGTTCAGCACTTGATCCAATCTCAACAGGTCGTATTGAAGAGCTTATCAGCGAACTCAAATCAGAATATACCGTGGTTATCGTGACACATAACATGCAACAAGCGGCACGTTGTTCTGATTACACTGCATTTATGTATTTAGGCGAGTTAATTGAATTTAGCGATACGGATACGTTATTTACGCGTCCTGCGAAAAAACAAACTGAAGATTACATCACTGGGCGTTATGGCTGATAACGAGGCAATAAATGGATAATTTAAATCACAATAAGCATATTTCTGGTCAATTTAATGCTGAGTTAGAGCATATCCGTACTGAGCTGATGGTGATGGGTGGGCTTGTTGAAGAACAGCTGAAAAAAGCCATTATGGCAATGCACAATCAAGACCAAGCACTGGCAAATGAAGTTATTCAAGGTGACCATAACGTCAATATGATGGAAGTTGCCATTGATGATGCGTGTATGCGAATTATTGCTAAACGCCAGCCAACAGCCAGTGACTTACGTTTAATTATGGCGATATCAAAAACGATCGCTGAGCTAGAACGTATTGGTGATGTTGCTGAAAAAATCTGTAAAACAGCACTTGAAAAGTTTTCACATCAACATCAGCCATTATTAGTCAGTTTAGAATCTTTAGGCCAACATGCGATACAAATGCTTCACGATGTTCTTGATGCCTTTGCGCGTATGGACTTGGATGAAGCAGTGCGTATCTATCGTGAAGACGCCAAAATTGATAACGAATATGAAGGTATCGTTCGTCAATTAATGACTTATATGATGGAAGATCCTCGCACTATTCCCAGTGTGTTAACCGCCTTATTTTGTGCTCGTTCTATTGAACGCATTGGCGACCGTTGTCAGAATATTTGTGAGTTTATTTTCTATTATGTAAAAGGTCATGATTTCCGCCATTTAGGGGGAGACCAAGTAGAAAAAATGCTAACAAAAAGTGATGGTAACAATACCACCAAATAAATTTCTCTCTTCTTCTCTTTTCTTACAAACAGCGATAATTATGTCGCTGTTTTTTTATTCCCTCATAAATTTAATACCGTGTTAGCTCAACACTTTTCCTCACCTTATTCCTTAAAAGTATATCCATATCAATTTTTATTATTTTATGAACTTAGATCAACTTGATAGCGTGATATCCAACATAACGATGATAATTCTTTTCTTTGGGGTGAATAATGAAACTACGTGTTTTGGCAACCGCATTAATTGCAGGCTCTGTGCTTTTCTCTGGTATTGCAAAAGCTGATAAACTTGATGATATAAAAAAAGCAGGTGTAGTACGTATCGCGATTTTTGACAGCAATCCTCCTTTTGGGTTTATTGATCCTCAAACCAAAAAGCTCGCAGGTTATGATGCGGATATCGCCAATGAAATAGCCAAAGATCTAGGTGTAAAACTGGAGCTGCGTCCAACAAACCCAGCAAACCGTATTCCACTGTTAAGCTCTAAGAAAGTCGATTTAATCGCAGCTAACTTCACCATTACCGACGAACGCGCTAAGCAAGTTGACTTCTCTGTTCCTTACTTTGCAACCGGACAAAAATTTATTGCACGTAAAGGGGTTTTAACTAACCCAGAACAAATTCACTCACTACGTATTGGTGCAGATAAAGGTACTGTTCAAGAAATTACGCTACGTGAACGCTATCCCGACACCAAAGTTATCTCTTATGACGATACACCACTGGCTTTCGCCGCATTACGTAACGGTAACGTACAAGCCATCACCCAAGACGATGCAAAATTAGTGGGTTTATTAGCAAATCTTCCTGATGCAATTAAAGCCGATTTTGAAGTGTCATCATTTAGCATCACCCGTGAATACCAAGCAGTTGCAGCGGCTAAAGGTGAAGACCGTTTAATTAATGAAATCAATAACACCCTATTAAGATTGGAAAAAGAAGGTAAAGCAGACGAGATCTACAATCGTTGGTTTGGCCCTGAAACAAAATCAGCTCAACCTCGTGGTGATTTTAAATTTGCCCCGCTATCAGAGCAAGCACCACAATCTTGATCTTTAAAGCGTAATAACTTTCTTCTTTCATCAAAATAAAGTTATTCCTTTACTAAAACACCTACCCCGCTTTTGCGGGGTTTGGTGTCTACAATAGGCCTATTATATGTTTGAGCAATTTCTATCACATTACCTTCTTGAGCCACACTATTTAAGTTGGCTTTGGAGTGGTTTTTTAATCACCTTGCTTATCTCTTTTTGGACTATTGTCATTGCAACATTAATGAGCTTTGCCCTTAGTGCTGCAAGAGACAGCACTTTTGCACCATTACGCTGGTTAGCCACGGCTTATACATCGCTATTTCGTAATACTCCACTGTTAGTACAACTATTTTTTTGGTATTTCGCATCTGGAGAAATTCTGCCACAAAGCGCCATGTTATGGTTAAACACATCTCATGAGATTGCATTTTTAGGTGTAACGCTTTCTTGGCCTTCTTTTGAGTTTTTAGCGGGTATTGTAGGTCTGACATTTTATTCAACACCATTTATTGCCGAAGAGCTAAGAGCTGGTATTCAAGGTGTTAAACAAGGGCAAAAATATGCTTCTTTGGCATTAGGTTTAACACAATGGCAATCTATGCGTTATGTGATCCTGCCTCAAGCCTTTCGTATTGCTCTACCCCCTTTGCTGGGTCAATACATGAATGTGATAAAAAACTCATCACTAACTATGGCTATTGGTGTTGCAGAGCTTTCTTACGCATCAAGACAAGTCGAAACAGAGTCTTTACGTACCTTTGAAGCCTTTGGTGTTGCAACGGTTCTCTATATTGCAGCAATCGCATTGATGGAAGCTTGGGGTCAATGGCATCAGCAACGTAAATTAGCACAAGGATATTAAGATGGATTTTACTGTTATTGCTGATAACTGGCAGTACTTACTCTTTGGTGCTTATCCTGATGGACCTTTAGAAGGTGCAGCACTGACCGTCTTTATCAGTATCATTGCAGGTATTGCATCAATTATTTTGGGTACATTAGGTGGCATTGCTTTGGCTATGCTCAGAGGTGTCTGGGTTAACCTTTTCGCAGCTTTTTTAGGCTTTTTCCGCGCTATTCCTGTCATTATGTTGATATTTTGGGTCTATTTTTTATTGCCCGTAGTATTAGGAATGGAAATACCTGAAATCACCACCGTAATTTGTGCATTGGCTTTAATTACATCGTCTTATATTGCGCATGGCGTTAAAGCCGGTATTTTAGCGATTGGAAAAGGGCAATGGCAGGCAGGATTATCGTTAGGCTTTAATCGCTGGCAAGTGTTGTGGTATATCGTATTACCACAAGCATTACGCATGATGGTGCCTTCGTTTATTAATCAGTGGATAGCCTTAATTAAAGATACTTCATTAGCTTATGTGGTGGGTGTAGGTGAACTTTCATTCTTAGCGACCCAAGTTAATAACCGCAGTATGGTTTATCCAATGGAAGTTTTTCTATTCGTTGCTTTTATCTATTTTATTCTCTGTTTTTCATTGGAAATTATTGCCAATAGAGTAGCGAAATTATTTTCCACACAAAAAGAAAAGCGCCCTTTTTGGCAGATAGTGTTGCCGTTTAAACAACAATCATTTGTTAAGAAAGAAATGGGATAAACAAAAGAGACTAACTTATTGTTTTAATAGAATAAGTTAGTCTCTTTATAATTGATTTATTCATTATCAACTAGACTGATTACCGCTTTAGCATTCGCCATAGTCATAAATAAACGATATTCATTTTGGCTAAATGAAGAAAAACCTAATCCTTGATACATACTTTTTGCAATATCATGCTTTGCATCTACGATAATCATGGGTATCGGAATATTACCAGATGAATTTATTGCTTTTCTTACAGCATCAACTAATAAAATAGATCCTAAACCTTGGCGTTGATACTGCTGACTAATTGCTAACCGCCCGATTAATACGCAATAGAGCTCTTTAGGATATTTTTTCCCGATTTCTTGCGGTAATTCATCTAAATCGATAGTACACAATGCTAATGAATAAAATCCTTTAATTTTTGTAGGCTCGATTTCACTTGTTAATACAAAAGTACGTGCTAAATCTTTTTCATGATGTTGATTGGATATTGCTTTCAAGTAGTTATTAAGTGTTTTATCGCCACAATCAAAAGATGTTCTATCATGTATTTTTCTATTCAGAGGACTTATTTTCATCAAGAATTGTTTCCTTATGCTTGCGCGCGGCACGAAGGAAGCGATCATTTATTTCGATTGGTTTTTCCAATGCATTAATAAAATCTAAAGCGTCTTCCTGACAAAGTTTAATACGCATATCTTGCTCGATTAGCCGTTTAGCTTCAGCAATAGCTGCTTGTACAATAAAACTATTTAAACTCGTATAACCTGATAATGATAAAGCCTTTTCTAACAAAATTTTCATTTCGGGGCTAATACGTGTTGTGATCCTTTCATTTGATAAAGTAGGCATAATTCCTCCACCTCTTTATTAAAACTTATTTAATAGCTGTTATTTATAAAACTAGTAAAACTTCAAAACAGCTCACTTTTCAAGCAAGATAATATGATCAAATTTTAACAAAGTAAATAAAATGTGCCATTTTGACGTCATACAATTATTAGCACTAAACTACACTTAGTTTATTAAATATCTCCATCTATTTTTAATGCCTTCGCTGTAGCGCTCTACGCAATCGATTACTTTTTTAGGTGCAGTTATTGTTTTATTTGTGTAGGATAAAGCGAAAAACATTTTTTTTGGGATCTTTTGTCTATGAGCATGTCATCACCAAATTCTGGATCACAGGGTTTGCTCCAACGCCTGTTTAAGCTACAAGAACACGGCACAAACGCTCGCACCGAACTGATTGCGGGTATCACAACTTTCTTAACGATGGTTTATATTATCTTCGTTAACCCTCAAATTCTTGCTGCTGCCAATATGGATATCAAAGCCGTCTTCGTGACGACCTGCTTAATTGCGGCTTTCGGCAGTATTTTAATGGGATTAGTGGCGAATTTACCTATTGCCGTTGCACCTGCGATGGGCTTAAACGCATTCTTTGCCTTCGTCGTCGTTGGTGCTATGGGTTACTCATGGGAAGTCGCTATGGGTGCGATCTTTTGGGGTGCAGTAGGGCTATTTTTACTGACCCTCTTTCGTATTCGCTACTGGATAATTGCCCATATTCCACTAAGTTTACGTGTTGGTATTACTAGCGGTATCGGTCTTTTTATCGCCATGATGGGCTTAAAAAACTCCGGTATTATTATTCCTAATAATGACACTATCGTTACTATCGGTAATTTTGCTTCTCATAACGTATTATTAGGTGCATTAGGCTTTTTTATTATCGCTATTCTTGCTGCTCGTAATATTCATGCCGCCATTCTTATCTCAATTGTTATCACCACTGTAATTAGTCTTCTTTTAGGTGATGTTCAATATCAAGGTATCTTTGCTGTTCCTCCTTCTATCACCACCGTTGTTGGTAAAGTTGATATTATGGGAGCCTTAGATATCGGTCTTTCTGGCGTGATCTTTGCTTTTATGTTGGTGAACCTATTTGACTCTTCAGGCACATTAATTGGTGTTACTGATAAAGCAGGTTTAACTGATGACAAAGGTAAGTTTCCACGAATGAAACAAGCGTTATACGTCGATAGCTTAAGTTCTGTTGCAGGCTCTGCAATGGGAACATCTTCCGTAACCGCCTTTATCGAAAGTACTTCTGGTGTTTCTGTTGGTGGTCGCACAGGTTTAACTGCAGTTGTTGTGGGTATTCTGTTCTTACTCGCTATCTTCTTATCACCACTAGCAGGTATGGTACCAAGCTATGCGACAGCAGGTGCACTGATTTATGTGGGTGTATTAATGACATCCAGCCTTACACGCGTGAAATGGGATGATTTAACAGAATCCGTTCCTGCTTTTATCACCGCAGTCATGATGCCATTTAGCTTCTCAATTACAGAAGGTATCGCACTAGGCTTTATTGCTTATTGTGTTATGAAAGTGGGTACTTTCCGCTGGAAAGAAATTAATCTATGTGTTGTGATTGTTTCACTGCTATTTATTTTAAAAATATTGCTGATTGATACTCATGTGATTGATTTGAATTCTTTATTCTAATATTCAATAAATTAAGATCATCATGATACAGATAAAACGGCACCAATAACGTGCCGTTTTTTATAAGAAAAGAGGTGATTATGCACGTACTTTTACAAGTAGATTTCCCTTATCATGGTCCTTTCGGAGATGAAATGACACAAGCTATGGATGCATTATCTGCATCAATCAATCAAGAGCCTGGCTTTATTTGGAAAATTTGGACTGAAAATAAAGAAACCCAAAAAGCAGGTGGGATTTATCTTTTTGATTCAGAAGAAAATGCTCAAGCTTATTTAGAGAAACATAGCGCTCGGTTAAAATCGTTTGGTATTCCAGAAATACGTGGTGATATTTTTGCAGTAAACCAAACTTTAAGCTTAAAAAATCAAGCCTATTTTTTGGCTAAGTAGCTAAAAGCACAAGTGTTATATGCCACTTGTGCCTTTCTATTTTCTGCAATTACTCTGCTTTTGTGGGCAACAACAAACCAAAAACAATAGAATCAGAAACCTCATCACCCACTATCCAACGCTGTTTAAGATATCCTTCCTGTTCAAAACCTAACTTCGCTAATAAAGCAGCTGATGCTTTATTATTCGGATGAATATCCGCTTCTAAACGACGAACAGATAAATGTGTTTGTAGGTACGTGATAAACGCAACCATGGCTTCCTTCATGATCCCTTTCCCTTGATATGGTGTATCAAGGCAATACCCTATTTCGCCTCGTCGGGAGCTAGGATAATGATTAAAGAAAACACACATTCCCATTAGTGTATTTGTCTCTTTCTCTATGACCGCTAAGCGCAGATACTCTTTTCTTTCCATATGCGTAATATCTTGAATGATATCTTCTTGCGCTTCTTGCAGTGATTGCCAAGGAAGATGGCTCCAGTAGCGAGTGACTTCAGGTGAACTCATAATATTAAACCAATTTTCAGCGTCTCCCATTTTAAAGGGACGTAAAATCAATCTTGGTGTTTCAACCTGAATATCAGCGTAACGCATTTCTACTTTTCCTTATGAGTGCTTGGAGCCACAAATGCAATACAAACGGGCTCTGCAATAGCATTTGGCTCAGAACGAAACATTATCTCTTGAGTATCAACTATTTTTAAACTTGGCCAGTATTTTAATCCTTTATCAAAAGAGGCTTTTTCACAGTAATAGCCCACTTCGCTAATCAATACGACGCCTTTTTCTTCTAATTGTTGAAGCGTGATATGCCGATTATAGATATTAGGTGGTTGCACATTTTCTTCTAATATCCAAGGCTGTGAAGATAGAGGCCTATCTTTACCATAAAAAGTTACCCATTCATGCATATATTCACCACCCACATACGCTAACGGGGTGTGATAATGTTGATGCCAAGCTTGTTCAACCTCTTGCACAAATGTTTTGATACCAATAAATTTTTGACCCGCATTACGCACATTAGCTGCTTGTACGACGGTATAGCCAGAAACAACCAACATGCCAAACACACCTAAACCGTACAATACACCACGCAATGAACGCTTAGGCATGACACTAATTGAACCCACAAAAAGTGCAGTCGCTATCGACATAAATGGCTGTAACCACTCCGTAATACGGCCACCTTCATGAAAGCTAAACCAAGTAAAAATAATTGCTAATGGGAATAACAAAATAAAATTCAATAATTGGCTATCTGGAGATGCAGACCAACTTAATCGACCACCATAAAGACGTAATATTGCCCACATCAAGATAATAGGATAAAAAACCGTCAGTGCAGCACGCGTTGTACGCAAATTAAAACGGCTCTCTATTTGAGAATCAACCCATTTAAACGCGGCAAAGTCGGTTTGCCATAACCAAATAAAATTAGGGATAACAAAAGCAAACCAAATCGCAATCGCCAAATAAAAATAAGGTGAACGATAGCTCACTCGCACTTTAGGGACAAATAGGCTTAATAAGAAGACAGAACCCATAAAAGCTAGTGATGAGTATTTCCCCATTGTGGCAATACCCATAACAATAGCAAAGCCAATCCAATATTTTTGATTGTCATTGATTGCACAGAGGAAAAAATAAAGAGCCCAAGCCCAGCAACCGACTAGAATATAGTTATCGTTATAAGGGATAATATCGAAGTTAATAATGCCAGATAAATTAAGCCCTAACATGGCAAACCATGCAAGATTAGTGTTGCGTGTCAATTTATAAGCTAAATTCCAGACACCTAATAACCCAATGGCAATCACAATAAAGTGGATAAAATACCAATAAAAGCTAAAATCGACACCGCCATAAATAGCAGGTGATATTATAAAGCCAACAAACCAAGGATTTTTAGGGGAACCCCAACCTCCATTGGTGCCCCAATTGACCGCTTCTACGGCATCATAAGGCACCGTAGGGTCAAAAAGATAGCTGACTAAGATCCACAGTGCCGCATAGCCAATAACCCACCAATATACCGGTTTACGCAATTGCGCAGATGATAATGTCATAATAAATAGAAAGTTAAGTTGATAAATTTAATTTTGTTATTAAAGAATGTCACAACACAGTAAAGTATAGTGAAATGAACCGCACATTGTACGTGAGCAAAAATTAAATTGTCTTAAATTTGCGCTTTTATTGAAAATTTGTTTCTGATAGATTGCGCAACCAAGAAGATCACTACCGAGTTACCATTATGAATATGATTAAAAGAAAGCCCGCAGCAAAAACACGTAAAAAAACACGTGAAGAGCTGAACGCGGAAGGACGTGAACGCAAACGTCAAAAGAAACACCGCGGCAATCCTGCTGGTAACCGTCAGCAGGAAATGGAAAATAAAAACCAAACTAAAAATACAGCACCGAAAGATCCACGTATTGGTAGTAAAAAACCAATCCCTCTGATTGTCGGTGATGCACCTAAAGTGACGAAGAAAAAACCCGCGCCAGTCAAAGCAGAGCCGGTTCGTTTAACACCTGAACAAGAATTAGACTTGTTAGAAAACGATGCTCGTTTAGATGAATTACTGTCTCGCCTTGAAAATGGTGAAAAACTTAATGCTGAAGAACAGGCTTATACTGAGAAAACCCTTGATCGCATTGACGAATTAATGGTTGAACTTGGTATTGAGTTTGAAGATGATGACGATGAAGAAAAAACTGAAGACATCATGCAATTACTGAAAGGTAAATAATCAAAAGGCTAATCATTTTCTTTGATTATCTTACATCTAATGGATATCAATAAATTATTGATATCCATTAATTTTTATATACGATCTATTTTTTCATATTTGATTTATGTTTGAAAATACCCTTTTCTTGTGATGACATAAACAAACCTATCAAGCTCAGATAACTCCGCCTATTCCTCTCTTATCATCCCTGATATTCTATTTTTCTATCTTTAATATAAATATACGAGTGATAAGAAATATGGATAACAGACAGCAGTACTTAGATATCGCAGCCGGGCAAGGAGAAAAAGTGCCCTCTCGTATAGTGGCTTTTCCTGCACAGCCACTAAACTATGCACTTATTGAGCAACGCCTAGAAGAGCAGACGGATTATACTGATGGTGAAATCAATTATCTGAGTGAAAATATTGATGATGGTTTTTTCTATCGTTGCCAACATGGCGATAATGAATTGCATTTTTTTGTCTGTCTTTACCCTAGAGATGAAGATTATGAAATACGCCCAATGTATTCAACAGATGAACTTACCCCGCAATTATTAGCGCACGCAAATGCCACAACTCAAGATTTATTATTAGAAACGCTATTTACTGAGGCGTTGCATCCCTTAGCAAGTTACCGCCATCAACTGAATTTTCTAAATATCATTGCTCCTGAAATGGTTTTGGCATTAGATGAATCAGCAGCAGGTAAAGCCTTATCACCAGAGTGGATCCGCTTTCAATTAGAAACCCCCGATCTCTATCCTGAAGTAGAAAGCTTATATGTTATTCATGCTGTCTATGACACAGAAAATGATCCACCAACCATGTTTTGGTTCCATACTCATGGGCTCGCACGCTGTGGCTTAACTGAAGTCGATTTAGTTATTCCAAGTATGCTTGAATCTTACTATGGTATCCCTGATCTCTTCCGCTGCTTTGTTAACAACAGTATTAATCATCGCCAAATCGAATTTGGTGAACCAATGCTTTGTGGGCAAACATCATCAGGTTTAGAGTATCTTGTTGCCTTACCTTTTGAAGAAGGTATCCGCCATATTAATCAATCAACACCTCTCGAAAACCTTAGATCTTTAGAAGAGATGCGTTACGACACTGAAGGCGCACCAAACGGCGTTTTCTTAGGTGATCTAGCCGATCGTGACGAGTATCACCAACACCCTTCATCTATGCTATTTAGAACCAATGAAGAAAATCCTGTTTTAGAAACCTTCTTTAAAGGTTATGAAGAGCAGCAAGCAATGATGCTACTACGTAGCAATGAAGAAACCTATGAAATGTCTGAAAAAGCCAAACGACGCTGGGAATACTTTGTTTCTATGTTTGATAACTACAATCAACCCCCCGTCGAAAAAAAGAACGGTTTTCTTTCGAAATTATTAGGTAAAGAAAAACCCGAAGAGACCGAAAATCCTTGGCAATTTATGATCAAATTCGGTATTCCTTATGGTGAAGAGGAAGAAAAAGAGCTTGAACATATGTGGTTTGTGCCACAGTCTCGTGATGGTGACACTGTTTATGCCAAATTACTCAACGTGCCATTTTATGTTAGAGAGATGCAAGAAGGTGAAATTTATCCCATCAATATAGATTTAATTACTGATTGGGTCGTTTCATTCGAAGATGATAGTTATACCCCTAACAATATTTACCAGCTTTTTAGCCACCAGCAAACTCACTAATTAGCTAACAATCTCACGCCCTTAATGCGGGTTTCTTATTTAATTATGATGAGAAACCCGTTTTTAAATTTCAGTAAAATCTACTTTCATCTGGTGACCAGTTAATATTATTAATTGATTGTTATTTTGTTGCTACATTGACATCTCAACTCTTCACATTTTGTTTTTGTCTAGTAACAGATAGAGAAAACAGTCTGATTTCCTCCCAATATCTTTTCTCTGGTTGATTTAAATCAAGTGTGGATAAGTGTAGAGTAGGCTAAATTATACCCAATAAAGATAATTATAATTCTCATTAGCATTAAAAATATTTATTATAATTATCCTGACTCTTATTATGTGAATTTTTATATACGTTAATAATTATCAGTATCATTATTTTTTGTATCAATATTCGTGGAAGAACGATTTATGTCACTGATCCCAAATCACAGTTATAAAATCTTGAGCTACTCACCTCAGATTAGCCCTGCATACAGGCAAAAATTATTATCTTTAGGTATGTTGCCTGGCGCTGTGTTTAACGTTATTCGTATCGCACCACTGGGTGATCCTATTCAAATAGAAACGCACCGAGTATCCCTCATTTTGAGAAAAAAAGATCTCGCACTTATCAACCTTAGCGAAGTGGTTCATAACGAAAAATAATCGTTATTTCTCATTCAACCAGGCAAGACAACTATTGGCACCACTATTATGACTCCTCTCACTATAGGCCTTATCGGCAACCCCAATGCTGGTAAAACA
This sequence comes from Proteus vulgaris, assembly GCF_023100685.1. Classification (NCBI taxonomy): domain Bacteria; kingdom Pseudomonadati; phylum Pseudomonadota; class Gammaproteobacteria; order Enterobacterales; family Morganellaceae; genus Proteus; species Proteus vulgaris. Next base: position 4,137,883 of record NZ_CP090064.1, read on the forward strand.
ACACTTTTTAATCAGTTAACAGGCTCTCGCCAGCGCGTAGGTAACTGGGCGGGTGTGACGGTCGAACGCAAAGTTGGTCGTTTCACAACGACAAATCATAAAATTGAGCTCGTCGATTTACCCGGCACTTACTCTTTAACGACAATCTCAGAACAGACATCACTTGATGAGCAAATTGCCTGTCATTTCATTTTAAGTAATGAAGCAGACATGCTGATTAACGTTGTTGATGCCTCTAATCTTGAACGTAACCTTTATTTGACATTACAACTTCTTGAGTTAGGCATTCCCTGCATTGTGGCATTAAACATGCTCGATATTGCAGAACATCAAGATATGCAAATTGATATCAAAGCATTGTCTGAACAACTGGGTTGCCCTGTTATTCCAATGGTTTCAACTAAAGCATCGGGAATGGATAAGCTCAAAGAAGCGATTGATACTTTCCCTGCTGAAAAGAAAAAACCACAAGAACTACTAACGTCTTACCCATTATGGTTACTTAATGAAGTCGAGGCACTCGCTGAAAAAATTAATCATGATGAGTTTAATTTACAGCAACGCCGTTGGATGGCATTACAGTGTTTGGAAGGGGATATTTATACCCATCAACGTGCTCAAGTTACCACCGAAGATATCAAAGCAATTCGTCAGCGAATTCAAGATGAGCACAATAATGAACCAGAATTAGTCATTGCGGATGCCCGTTATCAAAATATTGAGCGCATCTGTCATACTGTGATTAATATGGAATCTATTAAGCCAAACATCCTGACTCAAAATATCGATAAAGTGATATTAAACCGTTGGTTAGGTGTACCTATCTTCCTGTTTGTCATGTATTTAATGTTCGTTTTGGCGATTAACATCGGTGGTGCATTACAACCTGCTTTTGAGGGAGGTTCTGAAGCCATCTTTATCCATGGTATTCAATGGATTGGTGCAACTTTTAACTTCCCAGAATGGTTAACCATTTTCCTTGCACAAGGTGTCGGTGGTGGTATCAATACTGTTCTTCCACTCGTGCCACAAATCGGGATGATGTACCTCTTCTTATCCATCCTTGAAGATTCAGGTTATATGGCTCGCGCCGCATTTGTTATGGATAGATTGATGCAGGCTTTGGGTCTGCCGGGTAAATCATTCGTACCGCTGATTGTCGGCTTTGGTTGTAACGTGCCATCCATTATGGGTGCGCGCACCCTCGATGCTCCAAGAGAACGATTAATCACAGTATTAATGGCACCATTTATGTCTTGTGGTGCTCGTTTAGCTATCTTTGCGGTATTTGCGGCGGCCTTCTTCGGTAAAAACGGTGCCAGTGTTGTTTTCTCACTTTATCTTTTAGGTATTGTGGTTGCTATCCTCACAGGCTTACTGCTAAAACACACCATTATGCGCGGTGAAGCGTCACCTTTCGTGATGGAACTGCCTGTTTATCACATTCCTCACCTAAAAACGTTACTCATGCAAACATGGCAACGTCTAAAAGGTTTCGTGGTACGTGCAGGTAAAGTCATCATTATTGCCAGTATGTTTATCGGTGCATTAAATAGCTTTACCTTCTCAGGTAAACCTGCCGATAACATCAATGACTCTGCTTTGGCATCGGTCAGTAAAGTGATCACTCCATTATTACAACCTATTGGTGTTCATAACGATAACTGGCAAGCAACGGTAGGCTTAGTAACAGGGGCGATGGCAAAAGAAGTGGTTGTGGGAACATTAAATACCCTTTATACCGCGGAAAGCATTGTGAACGAGCCTTTTGATCCTGAAGAATTCGATCTTTGGGGTGAAATTAGTGACGCCTTTGGTGAAACGTGGGATAGCTTAAAAGAGACCTTTACCCTAGCTGCACTTTCTAATCCAATTGAAGCAAGTAAAGGCGATGGTGAAATGGATACCGGCACTATGGGTACCATGGGGGCTAAATTTGGCTCTGGCATTGCTGCATACAGCTATTTAATCTTTGTTTTACTGTATGTCCCTTGTGTTTCAGTAATGGGTGCTATTGCTCGTGAAACAAGCCGTGGCTGGATGACCTTCTCTATTCTTTGGGGATTAAATATTGCTTACTCATTGTCAGCGCTGTTCTATCAAGTCGCAACCTTTAGTGAGCATCCGCAAAGTAGTGGCATAACCATTGCTGCCGTGGTGATCTTTAACTTAATTCTATTTATCTTGTTGCGTAATGCTCGTAGTCGTCTAACAATTAACTTAAGCAATAAGCCTTCATTGGCTAAACAATGTTGTTCAAAAGGTAGTTGTCACTAAGTGACAAAGGAAAGTTCAGATGGCCAGTTTGATAGAAGTACGTGATTGTATCGCCCTTAATGGTCGAGCCGATGCCCGTCTTATCAGCCATCAACTCAATATGCCTGAACCGTTGGTGCAAGCAATGTTAGAGCGGCTCACATTGATGGGTAAACTTCAAGAAGTCGATGTTGAAGAGTGTCTTACGGGTAGCTGTAAAAGTTGCCCTGAAGCCACTGCCTGCCAGACAAAGCTTTATCAATTAACCTAACAAATTGATAAATGCCATTATAAAAACCCTTACTTTATGTAGGGGTTTTTATCTAATGCTTAAGATGAATCATTTTCATCTTCCTATTTAATGATTTACTTTCCTAACTATCACGGCATAATCCTTTAGTATAGACGTAAAGACGTCTGTTATTACTTCACTTTATAAGAATATAAAATTATGCCAATAACTGAATTTTCATCGACCATTACGACCGGCAAACAAGGCGGATTACAGATGCAATGTGCATCACGCCAGTTTCAATTTTTACTTGATGAACCTTTGTCATTAGGTGGAAAAGACAGTGCAATGAATCCTGTTGAAGCATTATTAGGTACATTAGGGGCTTGTAAGGGGATTGTCGCCAAAAGCTTTGCGCGTATGCATAAAATTAATCTCAACGATATTCGCATTGAAGTTAAAGGTGAATTAGATACCGATGGTTTTACGGGAAAAAATAAAGAGGCCAAATTGGGCTTTAGTAAAATTACGACACATTTTTTTATTCAAGCCGATAATAGCGAAGAAGAGATTGCTGCATTTATCGCTTTTATTGAACGCACTTGCCCTGTTTTTGACACTATTAAAAATCCACCGATTTGTGAAACATCTTATAGTGTCGAAAACCACATTGAAAATATAGCGTTATAAACTCTCAGAACTGCCCTCAAATATGGGCAGTTTTGGGTGATAACTATGATGTTATTTCACAAGCTTCAATTAACGCTTGAGCAAATTCATCAGGATGTGAAATAAACGGTGCATGAGCCGCATTACGGAAAATAACAGACGGTGAATGTGGATAAAAAGTATCTAATAATCCGGCCACTTTTCGAGGAACTAAACCGTCTAAATAACCGTAAAAACGAATAAAAGGACAACTCAACGTTTTCAATTCTTCTCGTAAATCCTCAGTACGCAAAATTTCCAATCCACCATTAAGCACTTCAACAGAAGGGAGTGGTTGTTCTAACACCACTGATTTTAATGCTTTCATATCTTCACGGGCACTTTGTGTGCCCAATGTTTGCAGTGCTAAAAAGCGCTCAACTGTGCGATGAAAATTCTCATTTAGCTGTTGTTCAAATCCTTTTAAAACCTCAGGTTTGATCCCCGGCCAATCCTCATGAGCACCAAAACAAGGTGAAGAAGCCACTGTAATCAGCGCTTGCACATTATTGGGATTATCTAAAACAACACGGCTAGCGACTAATCCACCTAAAGACCATCCTAACCAAATGGCATTAGCAGGCGCTTTAGCAAAAACAATGTCAGCCATCTCTTTTAATGTGAGAACAGGAAAACCTTGGCTACGTCCATAACCCGGTAAATCAACAAGATGCAGTGTAAAATGCGAACTTAGTCGCGATATTAATGATTGCCAGACCTCTGCATTCAATCCCCATCCGTGTAATAGCACAAGATGCGTTTTTCCTTCACCAATTGTCTGCCAATACAGTTTATTCATTGCTATGCTCTCTTCTCTTTTACAAGGATGTTCATTATGTGGATAACAATAGCAGGATATTGTTGGCTATGTCGTCAACCCTTAATTTATGATACTAAAGGCATTTGTTCGAGTTGTATTCGACATCTACCAAAACAACAAAATCGTTGCCCTTGCTGTTTATATCCTTCTCATCATTCTATGATGTTGTGTGGGCGTTGCTTACAATCACCACCGCTATGGAAACAGATGTTGACAGTCACCGACTATCAACCGCCATTAAATAAATTATTACACCTTTATAAATATCAACCTCGCCCTCAGATAGCCTTATGTCTTGCACGACTTTTTCTATTGCGATGGTTCTCACATCGACGAGAAAATTTAGTGCAGAAACCTGACAGAATAATTAGCGTTCCTTCACATCGTCATCGCCGTTGGTCTAGAGGCTTTGAGCAAGTAGAAGCTATCGCTAAGCCTTTGGCAAGGTGGTTAAATTGTGCTTATCAACCGAATACCCTGATAAGAACTCGTGCTACACTGATGCAAACGCATCTTAATGCCAAGCAAAGGCAACAAAATTTAAAACATGCATTTGTATTAAATAACACAGTGTCGGTATCAGGGAAAAATCTGGCACTAATTGATGATGTTATCACTACTGGTGCGACATTAAATTCTATCGTACCCTTGTTATTTCGTGCGGGAGCACGCTCTGTTGAGGTATGGGCGATTTGTCGAACCTTGTAGTTAACCGCCAATTGGGCGTATGATAACCAACCAGAACAGTCAACTATTGAGCAAGACGATATGATTATTATTACTGATGCCGCACAGGCGCATTTTGCCAAACTACTGGCTAACCAAGAACCCAACACCCAAATTCGTGTATTCGTTATCAATCCAGGCACACCTAATGCTGAATGTGGCGTTTCATACTGCCCACCTGATGCTGTAGAGCCAAACGATACTGAAATAAAGTTCGAAAAACTTTCTGCGTATGTTGATGACATCAGCGCACCTTTCTTAGAAGATGCAGAAATTGATTTTGTTACTGACCAACTAGGCTCACAATTAACCCTAAAAGCACCTAACGCAAAAATGCGTAAAGTTGATGCTGATGCACCATTAATTGAGCGTGTTGAATACGTACTGCAATCACAAATTAACCCTCAATTAGCGGGTCATGGTGGTCGCGTGAGTCTGATGGAAATCACTGAAGATGGCTATGCTATCTTACAATTCGGTGGTGGTTGTAACGGTTGTTCAATGATTGATGTCACCTTAAAAGATGGCATCGAAAAAGAACTGTTAAACCTGTTCCCTAATGAATTAAAAGGTGTGAAAGACTTAACTGAACACCAACGTGGCGAGCACTCCTACTACTGATCCTTCAGTATTAAGTCCCCTATGATATTCACCTGCACTGATATCATGGGGGATTTTTGTATTAAAATAATCATTTACAAAGCGTTACGTCATCTTTACCCATTTGGCGTTATGATAAATGTATCGTTCTCTCGCTCAGAACAAATAAATTAACTAACAATATAATAAATAAGACAATTATGGATAAGTTTCAATTTATTAGCATTGAACAAGCTTATCAATTCTGGGTATCTCAATCAGCTATTTTAGTCGATGTACGAGATCCTCAGAGTTATCGTTTTGGTCATGCAACAAATGCATTTCATCTCACCAATGAAACGCTAAATCAATTTTTACAAGATGCTGACTTTGATGTTCCTGTTATGGTGATGTGCTATCACGGCCACAGCAGTCAAGGGGCAGCTCAATATCTAGTTAATATGGGCTTTGAAACCGTTTATAGTATTAATGGTGGTTTTGAAGCATGGCAAAGAGAGTTTCCACAAGCGATAACGTCTCTGCAATAACGACGGATGAGTTTTGTCAATGATCCACATTATTACGCTTTCCAACCCTCAAGCTGCTGATTTATTTGTCAATTACATGGCAACTAAAGGTGTGCGAATTCACGCAAAAAATGAAAATCAGCAAATCTCTCTTTGGTTAGAAGACCAACATCAGTTAGAAATGGTTGAAAAAGAACTTAACACGTTTCTACGTGAGCCTTTTCATCCACGCTATCAAGCCGCAAGTTGGCAAACCGGTGATCCGAAAAATACAGGTATTAAATATCGCCCTGCCTTTTCGATAAAAAATATGGTGCAACGTTCAGGCCCACTAACGGTGCTGGTGATTATTTTATGTATCCTCGTTTTTATCTGGCAACAAGTAGTTGGCGACTATGATGTCATGCTCCATTTAGCATGGCCTTATGAAGAGAGCTTAAACTTTGAAGTCTGGCGCTATATTACTCCAGCGTTTATTCATTTTTCACTGATGCATATCGCCTTCAACCTTGCTATGTGGTGGTATCTCGCAAGTCAAACAGAGCAGCGATTGGGTACCGGTAAATTATTTGTGATCATGCTCGTTTCTGCGCTCTTTAGTAATTGGGCACAATCCTTGTTTACAGATTCCAACTTTGGTGGGCTTTCTGGTGTTGTTTACGCATTAATTGGCTATGTCGGTTTAACAGGAATACGTAATCCAGAAAAAGGTATTGGCGCCCCAACAGGTTTAATCGTTTTTTCAATTCTGTGGATTGTTGCAGGTTATATGGGCGTTTTAGGTGACTCTATCGGAAATGCTGCACATTTTGCAGGCTTCCTTATCGGCTTATTGATGGCTTTGTGGGATAATCGACATCAATTATCTCGTAGATCATAATAAAATTAACATGATATTTTTAACATTAGGGGATACCTGTGAAGCAAACGCAACGACATGATGCCATCATTGAACTGGTACGCCTACAAGGCTATGTCAGCACTGAAGAGTTGGTGGAGCATTTTGAAGTCAGCCCACAGACAATCCGACGTGATTTAAATGAATTAGCGGAAAAGAACAAAATCCAACGCCATCACGGTGGTGCGGCATTACCTTCAAGCTCCGTGAATACGGCTTATCATGATCGTAAAATCATGTGGTCTGATGAAAAATCACGTATCGCACAACGCGTGGCGAGCTTAATTCCTGATGGTGCAACACTGTTTATCGATATCGGTACAACACCCGAAGCTGTCGCACATGCATTAATTAACCACAAAAACCTCCGTATCGTGACTAACAACCTCAATGTGGCAACGTTACTGATGGGCAAAGAAGACTTTCGTTTGATCCTTGCCGGTGGTGAAGTGCGTACACGAGACGGAGGGATTGTTGGTGAAGCGACACTTGATTTTATCTCTCAATTCCGCCTTGATTACGGCATTTTAGGGATAAGTGGTATTGATATGGATGGCTCATTGCTTGAATTTGATTACCACGAAGTTCGCACTAAACGCGCAATTATCGAAAACTCGCGCTGTGTTATGTTGGTGACTGACCATTCTAAGTTTGGTCGTAATGCGATGGTAAATTTAGGCAATATGAATCTGATCGATTACTTATTTACCGATCAAGAGCCACCTGCAGGGATCCAGAAAATTGTTGAACAGCACAACGTTCAACTCGAATTATGTTAATTGAATAAACGCCCTCGAAAAGTACCTATTTAGGTACTTTTTTTTATCAATTCACCATCAAATTCAATTAACTCCTTCTATTTATTCTCTTTTTTATTAATACATTAACAATGTTGCTTATTTTCAATAAGCCCACAAACCATGTGGATATGATAATAAATTGTTATCCATATCACGCGGTTATGTTTTTTATCAGTTATATAGTTGGCATTTTCATCAAACTTCATTACAATTATGAGCGAAAACGAACATTAAAGAATTGTTTCGCGCATTCGTAGGAGGATGTTATGAAAACTCAAGACTTGATTGTCATCGGCGGCGGAATAAACGGCGCTGGAATTGCGGCGGATGCAGCTGGCCGAGGCCTTTCAGTACTTATGCTGGAAGCTCAAGACTTAGCAAGTGCGACATCTTCCGCGAGCTCTAAACTTATTCATGGTGGTTTACGTTATTTAGAACACTACGAATTCCGCTTAGTTAGCGAAGCTCTGGCAGAGCGTGAAGTGTTATTACGCTTAGCACCACATATCGCATTTCCAATGCGCTTTCGCCTGCCACACCAACCACACTTACGCCCAGCTTGGATGATCCGTATTGGTCTGTTCCTTTATGATCATTTAGGAAAACGAGTAAGCCTACCAAGCAGTAAAGGCATTAAATTTGGTGCAAACTCTGTTTTAAAACCAGAATTAACACGCGGTTTTGAATATTCAGACTGCTGGGTTGATGATGCACGTTTAGTGGTACTCAACGCACAAGAAATCGTCCGTCGTGGTGGTGAAGTGCGCACACGCACAAAAGTAACCCGCGCTTGGCGTGAAAATAATTTATGGATGGTAGAAGCACAAGATTTACGTACAGGTGAAACATCTCTCTACCAAGCGAAAGCCTTAGTAAACGCAGCAGGCCCTTGGGTTAAAACCTTATTTGATGAAGGCTTAAAACTGAAATCACCTTATGGTATCCGTTTAATTAAAGGTAGCCATATCGTTATTCCTCGTGCTCATAACGAACCACAAGCTTATATTTTACAAAACGAAGATAACCGTATTGTTTTCGTTATTCCTTGGATGGATGAGTTCTCTATCATCGGTACTACGGATGTTGAATATAAAGGCGATCCTAAAGATGTCGCTATTGATGACAACGAAATTCAGTATTTACTGAAAGTCTATAACGATCACTTTAAAAAGCAGTTAACTAAAGAAGATGTGGTGTGGGATTACTCTGGCGTGCGTCCATTATGTGACGACGAATCAGATTCACCACAAGCGATTACCCGTGACTACACCTTAGATGTGCATGATGATAATGGCCAAACACCACTGTTATCTGTATTTGGTGGTAAATTAACGACTTATCGTAAATTAGGTGAGCATGCTGTTGATAAACTTGTTGCTTACTTCCCTAACATGGGTAAACCGTGGACTAAAAATGGTCAATTACCAGGCGGTAATTTAGAAGGTTGTGATCGTGATGGTTATTCACGTTTAATTCGTCAACGTCATCCTTGGTTACCAGAAGCACTGGCACTGCGCTTTGCCCGCACTTATGGTAGCAACACCGAGTTATTGCTTGAAGGCATTACTGATTTGGCCGGCATGGGCGAAAACTTCGGTCATAATCTGTATGAAGCAGAATTACGTTATTTAGTGAAACATGAGTGGGTTATCGAAGTTGATGATGCTATTTGGCGTCGTACTAAACTCGGCATGTGGCTAAATGACGAGCAAAAACAACGTATTAGTCAATGGCTATTGGCAAATACACACACTGTATAAGAGTAGTAAAAATATTCTCTGACTCTGTTCGATGTTTTTATTAGCAATTTTTGTGGCGCCGAATAACGCGCCACTTTTTTTTTCTTTTTCCACAGTAAGAAAATCAATATATAACCTGTTGATGCCTATTTAAGCTGTTTTTCTAAAAAGGCTTTTAATACTGTCGCATTATTTTGTTGCTTATCTTTACCTGAATAAAGTAATACCAACGGTTGCTCTTTAGCTATTGCGACAAGCGATTGCCAATGTTCAGGTACAGCCATTAATTCTTGCGTATAACGTTGCGTGAATTCAGTAAAATCTCCCCCTCCGCCATGAAACCATTTTCGTAATTCAGTCGAAGGCGCGACACCTTTATTCCATTCATCATAATGAAAATCTGTCTTTTTCACGCCCCTTGGCCAGAGCCTATCGACTAACACACGATAACCTTCATGCTCACCGTCTTTATCATCATAAACACGTTTACAAGTGATCATTTCGCTTCTCATCAATACGTTAGTTAGCTTTATTGTAGAAGAAAAATGAGAAGATTGATCTCTCAATACGCTCATTTTCATCATAGAGCCTTTTTCAACATGAAATTTCCTCTCCTTTTGATTGAATTATCCTCATCAAAAACAGGGTGAATAGTTGTTGACTAAATAACCTAATTAAGAGAATCTACATCTAGACGTCTAAATGGTTAGATGGGTAAATGAGTAGTGATACTTAAATAAAAATAACAACACAGTGAAAGATTGATGAGGTACAGGTATGAGCTTTTATCACGCAAGCCAACATGAAGCACTTAACCAAAATCTTGCTGAATTAGATGGCCAGATCCAAGTTTCATTTGAATTTTTTCCTCCTCGTACCGAAGAGATGGAAAATATCCTTTGGCAATCTCTTGCGCGTTTAAATACCTTAAAACCGAGCTTTGTTTCTGTGACTTATGGTGCAAACTCAGGAGAGCGTGATAGAACACACTCTATTATTAAAGGAATAAAAGAACGCACAGGATTAGAAGCAGCACCACACTTAACTTGTGTTGATGCAAGCCGCGAAGAGCTACAACATATCGCACAGGATTATTGGCAAAGTGGCATTCGTCATATTGTCGCATTACGCGGAGACTTGCCCGATAACACACAAAAACCAGAGATGTACGCCACCGATTTAGTTCACTTACTCAAAGGTGTGGGTGATTTCGATATTTCTGTTGCAGCTTATCCAGAAGTGCATCCTGAAGCGAAAAGTGCACAAGCGGATTTAATTAACTTAAAAAGAAAAGTAGATGCGGGAGCAAATCGCGCCATCACTCAATTTTTCTTTGATGTGGAAAGTTATTTACGTTTTCGCGATCGCTGTGTTTCAACAGGAATTGATGTGGAAATTGTACCGGGTATTCTACCCGTGACTAATTTTAAACAGCTAAAACGCTTTGCGGGTTTAACCAATGTAAAAATTCCAGGATGGATGAATAAAATGTTTGATGGATTAGAGAATGATCCTGAAACCCGTAGTCTGGTAGGTGCTTCAATTGCAATTGATATGGTGAAAATTTTAAGTCGTGAAGGAGTAAAAGATTTTCACTTTTATACGCTTAATCGTTCAGAATTAACCTATGCTATTTGCCACACACTGGGTGTTCGTCCTGAACTTGTTAGAGCATAAATTGACACAATTACCCCGCCAATAAAGCGGGGTGACATTCTGATGAATTATTCACCAAAGTGATACGGTTTTTCAACTGGCAATAGGCTGTATGCGGTATCAAGATCACCATTAGCAATACAAGCATCTATTTTATGTACCTTATCGGTAATATCCGTAATATTCACAATCCACTCTTTGCAATATTTTTCAACTGCTTGATTTCGCAAACCAATTTGGATGGTGCGATAACTGAGCCGATTCAAATAAATATCACGTTCAGGATCCCACTGAATGCGGATATTGCTGGTTTCTGATGCTTCTTTCCAAGCTTCAGCACTAGTATAGCGATCTGGATCAAAATGACTCACAACACCTTGAGTCAGCATCTCTTGAAAGCCTTCATGTGTAATATCAACCGCAAGAATAGAAGCTTGATTAGCGTCTTTACGTCCCCAACCAGAACGGTACATCATCCAAAGAAAGGAAGGTTTTACCCAAGTCATACGGGTCATACTAAAAGGGGGCGAAACAAATGTTCCGTTTGCGACTGCGCTCTGAGCAATAGTATTAGAATAGGCTTGATAAACACGAACAAAATCATTCGTATAATATGCCCTTACTTCACACTCAGGACATCGGTCAACATCATCGTTCATCTTTCTTTAATATCCTTTTATATTAATAAAATGGAACTATCCGCTTAAATTATGAGCCTCTGATCGCAGATAATCAAGAGCCCTTATTTTTGTTAAAGCTCTATCAATAGAGTAGCGCGCATTTATAAAAGTAAAAAAAAGAATAACAATAAAACGAACAGACTAATGTTCCTATTGTGTTTTATTTATACTGTGATGAGTCAATAAATCTTGCTAATCTACTCACAAAGTGAGGCGAATAAGCGATTTAATTGACTTACTGGTTAGAAATTAGGCGCTCGATAAGCTGTGTTTTTATTAATGCAGGGGATTTAACTGTGGTGCCTGCTATCTTTGCAGACATGATTTCAAAGGCTTTTTCGACCAATAAAGCCTCATCTTGCTTCATTGACCACACGTTATTAGGTAAAAAACTCAACATCACATGATCATCGAAGGTACCAATATGAAGGTGAGCAGGAATAACGCCTTCACGCTGACGAATAACACTCAATAGACCTTCAAGAATAGGCAGTGATGAGGCAATAAAATGAGTCGGTATTTGCTGATGTTGCTCTAAATACTGTTTCATCATTTGTTCGCCATCTTTGGTCGTATTATGTTCTGCATAAGAGACCGTGACACGACTATCATCGCCATAATGCCCTTTTATCGCTTGCACATAACCGCGCAAACGCGCTGCAATCGTGGGCAGTAATGCATCTCCCGCAAAAAAATGGATTGGCGCATCTAGCTTTATCATTGCTCTGGTCAGTTGGGCTCCACTGTCACAGTTATCTGAGGCGACACAAATAGCGTCACTCACAGAAAAATCTCTATCTAAGAAAACGAGGGGTTTTTGACGATGTTTCACATGGTGTAACTGATTTTTGCGACTAGATGAAACAATGAAAATACCATCAACATTACGTTCATCCATTGATTTGACGAGTTTATTTTCATTTTTGATATCACCATAGGTACAGCTAATTGTTAGCTGGCAACCAATTTGGTGACAATGCATCTCTAATTTTTCAGCCAACGCGGCAAAAAACGGGTTAGAAAGACGAGGAATAACCAATCCGTAGGTATCTGTTTTATTCAGCTTTAAACTTCTAGCCGCATGATTGACGGTATAGCCAAATACCTCAACATAGTCTGCTATCTTCTTTTGTGTTTTTGCACTGATCCGGTATTGATCACCTTTGCCATTTAATACCAATCTGACTGTGGTAATAGACAAATTCAGGTCATTTGCAATCTGTTCAACTGTTTTTGCCATTACATTAATATTCCATCATTGATATTGCCCTCATCGTAATGATGAGGGCCAGTTAACCTTTACTGAGCAGGTTTAGCTCGGCATTTCTTCCACATTGCTTTTAACGAAGGTCCAATAATCGGTAGGATCAACGTCAATATCGCAATACCTAAGAATGTCGCTGTAATCGGGCGTGTATACAGAATCGATAAATCACCTTGAGACATTGTTAATGCTCGACGTAAGTTAGATTCCGCCATTGGCCCTAAAATGATACCAATGACTATTGGTGACATGGAGAAATCTAGCTTAATCAATATATAAGCAAGAAGCCCCGTTCCCATCATGATAAACACATCGCGAATATCGTGGTTAACAGAATAAGCCCCAATGCTACACAATACAAAGATGATAGGAACTAATACGCGACGAGGTACATCCATCACTCGGACAAAAAGTTTCATACATAAGAAACCTAAAATGCCCATTAAAATATTCGCAACCATTAAGCCAATAAAAATGCTGTTGACTTCAACGGGGTTATCCGTAAAGAGCTGAGGTCCTAATGCCAACCCTTGCACCATAAACGCACCCATAATAATGGCAGTCGCACCATCACCCGGAATACCTAAGGTCATTAATGGCACCATACACCCACCCGTTACTGCGTTAGCACCCGCTTCTGGCGCAGAAACGCCTTCTGGTGAACCATGGCCGAACTCTTCAGGGTGTTTTGACCAACGCTTCGCTTCATTATAAGAAATAAATGAAGAGATATCGCCACCCACACCAGGAATAACGCCCACACCAGTACCAATCGCTGATGAACGTAAGTACGTCGGTAATACGCGTTTAAAATCTAACCATGTTGGTAATACACGGTGAATACGCGCACTCACTTTTCCTTCTGGGTTCTTTTGACGGCGTTCACGGTAATCTTCTTCAAAGCTAATTAAACCTTGAGAGAAAGCAAACAAACCAACGAGGATCGGAATAAAGGAGATCCCGCCCATTAAGTACACAGTATCAAAAGTAAATCGCATACCCGATGTCATCGGATCAAGACCAACTGTTGCGATAGCTAACCCAATTGCACCGCCCATTAATCCTTTGATAATCGATTGCGATGATACACTGGTAATAATACTTATGCCAAATACAGCGAGTGCAAAATACTCAGCGGCAGAGAAACCTATTGCAACTTTAGCCAACTGAGGTGCAATTACAATCAGAGCAATCGTACTAAATATCCCCCCAAACATAGAACCCATGGTGGATAAACCCAGTGCTCGCCCTGCTTCACCTCTTTTCGCCATTGGATAACCATCCAACACCGTTGCAGCAGAAGCGGGAGTACCCGGCGTACTAATCAGTATCGCAGTAATGGAGCCACCATAAACGGCACCACAATACATTCCTAATAACAATAATATCCCTGTCATTCCTTGGAAGGAGTATGTTAATGGGAGTAGCAATGCAATTCCCATATTGACTGTTAAGCCAGGTAATGCACCGATAACAATACCTGCGAATACCCCTAACAGTAGTACTGTGAATGTTTCCAAACTGAAAACAATCATAAATGCATCTAATATTTCCATATCAAAGCTCCTTTCCTGCGTTACTCAAGAAAAACAGGGATTGGTAGAGGTGAATTGAACAGGAGTTCAAAGAAAAGATACGACATCACCACAATCGCAATAGGAACCACGATAAGTGAGATCTTTTTGCGTTCATTCATCAACCACATAATGATTGGGATAAGGAGCAATGATGAAATAATGAATCCTAAGAAATATAAGCCTACTGCGTAGAATATTAATAAAAATCCTAAACCATAAGCCCGTTTAACAGCCGTCGAACTTAAATCAACAGAGCGGTGGACGTGTTTTGCTTTATCTATAATTACACTGATCCACTGAAAAATCCCCAGTAAAATAAACAAGATAGCTAAACCATAGGGCCAAAAACGCTCCCCAGGTACACCATACTCGTCAAATATGCTCATATCACGGGAGAGGTAGATAATAAGTAGCCCAAAAACTACTGAAATCGCACCGATGATGGTATTACTTTTTGTCATGTCGGGATCTCCCTGACCAACCCTATCCGCCTAAACGGACAGGGTGGTATCACTATTATTTCTTCAGTGTCGCCGCGATGAGCTCAGCGTACATTTCGTGGTCTTCTTTCATCATTTGGTAAGCATCATCACCTGTGATAAACACAGGCATAATACCTTGTTTTTTCAACGCTTCTTGGTAAGCTGGTTTTTGCACTACTTCAGAAAATGCACCAACTAACTCATTTTTCACGTTATCAGGTACACCCGCTGTTGTTGCTAATACAGCCCAAGCACGCATTTTCACATTGGTATCTAACTTCAGTGCTTCTTTGAATGTTGGTACTTCTGGAATAAGAGGGAAACGACGTTCGTCCATCACACCCAGAACACGTAATAAGCCACCATCAACGTGTGATTTTACTGCGCCGGGTGTAGTTAATACGCCATCAATATGATCACCTAATAAAGCTGCAATTGAGGGACCTGTACCTTCGTTATAAGGAATATGGTTAAATTTAGTTCCTGTAGTACGTTCAATATTCACACCTGCAAGATGGAAAATAGCGCCCATACCGGAGTTACCAATTTTCAATTTTCCTGGGTTCGCTTTTGCACCATCCACAAAATCTTGTAGTGTTTTATAAGGTGAATTAGCATTGACGACTAATACAACAGGATCTGCAATAGTCGTGGCAATCGGAGTAAAGTCTTTATAAGTCACTGGCGATTTCCCTTGGTGAGGGAACATTGCCAATTCAACTGTTGTCATGACTAATTTTGTGCCATCTGGACGCGCATTAGCGACTTCAATCAGACCTGTTAAACCATTACCTGTTGGTTTGTTGATAGGAACAAAAATACGACCAGCAGGCATGATATCTTTAGCAAATTCTGCAATAGTACGTGCAGAAGTATCAGTACCTCCGCCCGGATTTTTCGGGATGACAACATCAATATTTTTTGTAGGATACGTTAACTGTTGGGCAACTGCATTCCCCATGCCCAGTGTCATCGTAATCGCCAACGCTGCGAGTAGACTCTTTTTCATAAAACCCTTTCTCCACATTTTTATTGAGTAGCCATTAACTGCTGATAAACAATGTTTTTTCGATTCCAAGTAAAGGTCACGTGTAGGGTATTGTTTTCAGCAATAATAGCCGGATATGAAAATTCGCCTTCCCCATCGAGTAAATCGAATGGTTCAGACCAAGTACTGCCATTATCGGATGAAAGACTGACAGAGATGGGATAACGACGGCTCCAGTTACCTGAATTCGGGTTATACACCAATGCCAGTTGACCATCTGCGAAGGAGACGACATCAATGCCGCTATTATTATTTGGTAATATTGTTGCATAAGCCGGACACCAACTGCGCCCATAATCCGTTGAATCGCTACGATAAATAGTACCGCGCGTACTCCGCATCATGGCATGCACATGCCCAGGCTGGGATTCCCATAGTGTTGGCTGTATCACGCCATCCCATTGAAAAACGCGTTGTAGATCAGTCTCCCATAAGGCATCGTCCTTTAAACCCTGCCAGATTTCATGTTCCGTTTGCCCACCTTTATGGTGTTCAATCGGAATATCCACTCGCAACCAGTGTTGACCATTGTCACTTGATATATCGACAAACGCATCCCAGAACTGGTCATCCTCAACCGATCCTGGTGCCAACCACTCGCCATTCGACATCACTAATACTTTGTTCTTCACAGGACCTCTAGGTGCTACATCACCAGAAACCAATTCACTCGGTAAACTCCAGCTGTTTCCGCCATCCTTCGAGATAACGTATTGGGTCGTCCAACTATGTACGTCGGGACCCGTTTTATAAAACAGCCAGATATTACCTGTTGATGGGTCAACATGTAAAACTGGATTCCAGTGCGCAACACCCGGATTTTTAACAACAGGTTGAGCGTGCTGCCAATGATCGCCCTCTTTTATCGCCAGCCAGATAGCGGTATTACCGCTACCTTCTTTATCACCAGCGAAAAAAGCGGTTAACAAACGCTCAGAGTTAGGCACACGCACAATCGTTGAAGCATGGCAGTGATTAAAAAGTGAATGTGCGTTATCAAGCACAAACTGAGTTTCCTTCATCACGAAAGGCATATTCCTACTCCTGTGTCCTAAATTAATCTAACGAAAGCCATTTTTTCATGTTTTCACCTAATGCAGTCATGCTATTGACGGCAGAAGGGAAAAATGAGTTTTCAAACTGACTGCTATTACGGGAACGGCAGACCAGAGTGCTGAAGTTACCAATCAGGCGCTGATGATATTTAGCGCATGCTGGATAATCCAGTGTTTCGGTCATCGCTGCTGTTGATAAATAATCAGCTAATACGGCAGCCTGCTCAGGTTTATCCTTCCAATTTTCATAAAGCCAAACATAAAGCTCTGGATGGAAGTTGGCCATAACACCGCTATATGCCTGACATCCCGCTTGGAATGATGCTAATAACGTTTGACTGTTCGCATTGGCTAAGTGCAAGCGAGTTCCTTTTGATAATGCCAAACGACGCTCTATCATTGGTAGAGAACAACACGTATCTTTGATAAAGGTAAAGCGATTACTTTGCGCACACCACTCTACAATCTCTTCAGATAACAGGCGTTTGTAAGGATGAGGACATTCATAAATGCCCAAATCAATCTCTTTTGGCACCACATTGGTTAAGACCTGTAGTGTTTCCAGCGCTTTATCATCTGACTCACCAATAAGCGCTAAGCGATTACTGATCATAATGACGCCATCGACACCGGTACCCGCCATTGCCTGCAATTGTTCTTTTTGCTGACTTAATGCGGTTGCAGTATGACCAGAAGCTACTACAGGTACTCTTCCATCTGCTTTTTCAACGATAAAGCGGGTAAGCGCTTGAGTTTCCTCATCACTTAAATAAAACATTTCGCTTGATTGGCAGGCGGCAAAGAGTCCATGTACACCAGAATCGATATACCAGTCTACAAGGCGCTCTAACGACGCCCAATCAATCTCCCCTTTGGCATCAAAAGGGGTTAGCATAACAGGCCAAACACCGACGTATTTTTGCTGGCTCATCATCAATTCCTTACAGTAGGTTAATGGCATCACCTGCCACTTTTACTTGAATACCTTGAGTCAATGCTTGAGCAACAAAGGCTTTAAGCACAAACGCCAATTTATCTTCATCAATGTAAGCCACAGTAATGTGATTACTTTGATGTCCCGCCATAAGGTCATCACGCGTTACGCCATCTAACGTACAGTTTAATAATGGCCATTCGTAGTTGGTTGCTCTACGGCGACGTTCAAATTCTGCTTCAGGTAATTCTACCGCCACACCCGTACCGATATGCATAATCACATCAGTGCCTTCATAGTGTGCACGACCCCATAACAAGCGCCCTGCTTTACCTTGACCTGCGATAGTTGAACCCCCTTTAGGGAAGAACATCGCAGGCTGACGATAACCTGTTGCACCTTTTAAGCCACCTTTGAGGTGTTCAAAAGGAACTGATCCTGAAATCTCCATATCCCAGTAGAATGTTCCTTCGTACTCACTACCCCAACGAATATCATGCAATGTGGTTTCTGCTGGTAATCCTAATGATGTTAATAAACGCCATAACATCGTTTGAGGAATAGCCGTACCCATATCCACTTCGTTGATACAAGGAATTGGCGTATTAGGGCAGATAATCTCGCCGTTTTCATCTGGTAGTGGGAAACGTGCTGTTGAACCGATAGCACCTTCGGCAAAGTCAGACGCTGGGCAACAATCTTTTAAGCCCTGCTGATATTGCACACCCACCGCAGTTAAACCAAAACGTTTTACGAAACGCGCCATTGCGATCATCATGGCGCACTGCTCCATCACCTGTTCACGAGTGAGTTCAGTTTTGTCATCTTGACCAAACATAAACGTCATCCCGTTATCTTCGTACCACTGTAAACATGCCTCTCTTAATTCTGTCGGTACTTTCGCCATTTCGACCAGTAACGCAGATTGAGAAAGGGATTCAATTGGCATACCAATATTGATCATGGCCTGTTGTGGGAAGACCCCGTTAATCATTCCCATACAGAATGTATCGAACAAACCTATTATTTCTTTATTTTTAATTATGTATTCGCCGACTTTACGACCCACTTCGCCAGCTTCCGTCGCCATTACCCTGTGTGTTGGCGCAATATCTGTAAGATAGCTAAGCTTATGATTTACATAACCATATTTCAACCAAGTCGCTAAGCCATCTACAAAGAATTCATCCTCAAACTCTTCTGACCATAAACGTGAATAATTTTTACCTAAACTGGTCATCGTGCCCGCTAAACACAACATTCCTACCAGACCCGGCCATGTACCATCAAAGTTAGCCAGCAGTAAAATAGGACCACGATGGTGTACTAATGAAGAGGCAATATGGTGTGAATATTGCCATGCAGTTAATAACACAATAACTGGCGCATCAGGATCGATAGCGGCAAACATGTCGCAACCTTCACGCTGACTACTGATAAAACCATGACCGCGAGCTTCACTAATTTCATGAGCACGCTTCATTTTGTAACCTTGCGCTTCTAATGCTGCGGCCAGTTTATCTTCAAATTTTTTCTGTACAGGCCAGCACGTTACGTTTGCAGGCTCGCGTAAGTCTGCGTTAGTGACCATCAGGATCTCTTTCTGACCTGCTGTGATGGTTGTCGGTAATTTTGGTAGATTTAAGTTCAACATAAGATATCCCTGGTAAGGTAAACTCGGTTCATAATCGGAAAAATTCGTGGTCAACAATCTGACATCATTTCGTTATAACGTTGCTGATCTTGATACATCTGCAAATAAACTTGATATTTAGCTTGATGGAAGGCAAACGTGTCGCTATCTGGTGTAATAATGCCACCTTCTCTCACCATTGCACTGGCAGCTTTTGAGAAATCATCAAAGGCTTTACACGCTACAGCACCTAGTAATGCAGCCCCTAAATTCACCGCATCTTCTTCTTGTGCTAAATGAATTTCACGACCTGTCGCATTGGCATATTCGCGTAGCCACAATGGATTTTTCGTTGCTCCACCACACATCACGATGCGATTGATTTGATGTCCAGCATCTTCAAGTGTGTCAATAATATGGCGTGTGCCATAAGCAATAGATTGCAGTGTCGCAAGATAATAACGAGCCAATGCAACACGACCACTTTCCAGTGTTAACCCGCTTACCATGCCTTTTGCCGCAGGATTGGCGCGCGGAGAACGATTGCCATGATGGTCAGCTAAAACATGAAACTGTGTGGTTGGATATTGTTCATTTTCTTCCAATTCAGCGACAGCTTCGTTTAATAAGGCATAGTAGTTAACGCCTTTTTCATTCGCTTCTTGCTCTAATTCAGCCCATGATTCATGACGGCGGATAGACCATTCAACTAACGCACCAGCAGCACTTTGGCCGCCTTCGTTTAGCCATAACTCGGGTAACATCGCGCCAAAATAAGGACCCCAAACGCCGGGTACCATAATTGGATATTGGCTCACAATCATATGGCAGTTAGACGTACCACTGATAATTGCCAAACTACCTTCAGGTTGTGATGCTGTTAATGCCAAGCCACCTGCATGTGCGTCAATAATGCCTGAAGCAACAATGACCCCTGTGTGCAAGCCAAATGCATTGGCAACCGCCTCATCTAAACAACCTGCTTGTTCACCTAATGCCAGAATGGTTTGTGGTACTTTTTCTAATAATTCATCCAAACCTACATCGGCTAACAAACTCTCACTAAATTGTCCCTGATGTGCTAAATAGTTCCATTTACAGGTTAATGTGCAGGTACTTGCTACATCTCCTGATGTTGCTTTCCAAACTAAAAAGTCAGCTAAATCAAAGAATCGCCATACATTTTGATAACGTTCTGGGTAATGATTTTTTAACCACAGAATTTTTGGCAATTCCATTTCGATACTCACTTCACCACCGACATATCGCAGTGAAGGATCATTGGTCAGATTGATGGTGACCGTTTCTTGTACAGCCCGGTGATCCATCCACATGATGATATCTTGTTCAGCGTTACCGCTTGGCGAAACAGAAAGTCCTTTACCTTCTTTATCCACAGCAACCAAAGAACAAGTGGCATCAAAACCGATAGATTTCACATGGATAGGATCAATAGCAGATAACGCCACCGACTCTTTTACGGTAGTGCACACCTGCTGCCAAATATCGGTGGATGATTGCTCAACAAAATCCGTTTTAGGACGGAATTGGGCAATAGGGCGAACAGAAAAGCCTAAACGCTTTCCATTGCTATCAAATACCGCTGCACGGACACTGGCTGAGCCAACATCAACGCCAATAAAATATTGTTGTTCCATGCGAACCCTCATCATTTGCTAACGCTATGCTAATTTTTGCTACTTCGAGTTAGCAAGTTAATTCGAGCATGATGAAAAAACAATCACAATAAGATTGGTTTGTGATGCAGATCTACATCAATAATTTAATCGGTTGATTTTAATGGTAATTTATTTATTTCACTTTATTGATAATTTAAATGAAGTACTGAATCGATTATGTTCGTTATAAATATAACGAACATTTAATTAATGACTGAGTAAAAATACCTATTAAAGTATTAATAGGCTTATCATAAAATGATTTTATTAAAAGACATCTCACTAATAATTAAAAATATTATTCAAAAAAGAGTAAAGTACTAAAAATAATCATCTTCCTATTGTTATAACTTCCCATTGTTTTATTTTTAATAAGTTAATTTAAATTTATATATTCATTTTTGGAGCATTTGATCATGTTGAAAAATATTGCTGTCAGTCTCTCTCTACTGCTTATTTCCTCTTCTGCTTTTTCAGCGACATTAGCAGAAAAAGAATTACACCAAAAATTTGAAGAGAATATTCAATCTCGTGTTGTTGATTTAAATAAAAGCTGTGATGCCAATATAAAAGTTGCTTTTGATTGGTCTGCATTTACTGCTGATGATTTAAAAACAACAGGGGTTGATAGTTATTGTAGTGAAGGACTAAAAGGTGTAATAAATACCTGTGAAAGCTCTAAAATCGCCCAAGAAACAGTAAAAGAAAAAATACAGAATATCACCTGTTCTAAAGCAACGCCTCGTAGTATTGAACTCAAAGAAGGTACGCTAAATTTCGGTATTGATTTCAATGCCTCAAATGATGCAAAAGCCGTTCAAGAACACTTAATGAATAATCTCTAAATAGATTAAATTCAGCAAACAGCAATACTTAAAAGTATTGCTGTTTATTAATTAGATAACAGATTGAATAAGTTTTTTAGAATAATCATGCGCAACATTACCTAGATTATCTACCTCACATAATTCAATTTTCTTACCTTGTAAAAAGAACATAACTTTATCGCAAAAGTAAGCAACCGTTTGAATATCATGACTGATAAAAAGATAAGATAATTGGAATTCTTCTTTTAACTGTTTTAATAAATCTAATATCTGTACTTGGGTAGGAATATCTAGCGAGCTAAGCGCTTCATCTAATACAATCAATTTAGGGTAAGAAGCTAATGCACGACATAAACATACCCGTTGTGCCTGCCCACCTGACAGTTCATATATATAACGCCGATAACAATTTTTAGGTAATCCCACTTTATCTAAAAAAGCAAAAATCAGCTTTTCTAATGCCTGATGATGAATACTTGGGTCCACTATTTTTACTGGCTCAGCAATAATTTCGCCAACCGTTAATGTGGGATTAACAGATGTTGTATAATCTTGGAAAACAATACTAATAATACCTTGACGATGAAGTCGTTTTGTCACTGATTTATTATTCAAATAGATAGCACCACTATCTGGTAATTCTAATCCACAAATTAAACGTGCTAAGGTGCTTTTACCACTGCCACTTTCCCCCACTAAACCAAAAGTTTCTTGGGTATTTATATTAAAAGAAAGAGCATCAATAACCTTCACTTTCTCACCGAATAAAGTGTTATTCCTTTGAGTATAAAACTTACTGATATTCTCAACGTTTAATAACATAGCGTCTCTTTTATTATGATGATATTAATATGTTTTTTTATTAATCAATTGCTCGAAACGTAATGAAAGCTGTCGCCGTGCATTAATTAAATAACGCGTATATTCCTGTGTTGGAGATGTTAAAACGGTTGTTTTATCACCAAACTCAACCATTTTCCCCCCTTGCATCACGACAATATCATCGGCAATTTCATTCACGAGCCCTAAGTCATGGGAAATAAAAATCAGCGTTGAGTGATGAGTCGTTACGACAAGCTGGAGCAATTTTAAAATCTCTCGACGAAGAGGTGCATCAAGTGCTGTTGTGGGTTCATCAGCAATTAATAGTTTAGGTGACAAGGCGAGCGCAATCGCAATCATCACTCGTTGTAGTTGTCCGCCGCTTAATTGATGAGGGAACGCCTGTATAATAGATTGAAATTGATGAGGAAAAACATGAGATAATGCCAACTGAGTTTCTTCTAGAGCTTGCTTTTTAGTATAGGAAAAATGGTAGATTAACGTTTGGCTAATTTGCTTGCCTATTTTCATCAAAGGATCAAACGCACTCATGCCATTTTGAACAATCAAACCTAAAGATGTTCCCAATAAAGCTCGA
The DNA here is from genome assembly GCF_023100685.1 of Proteus vulgaris. NCBI lineage: Bacteria > Pseudomonadati > Pseudomonadota > Gammaproteobacteria > Enterobacterales > Morganellaceae > Proteus > Proteus vulgaris. Next base: position 4,161,423 of record NZ_CP090064.1, read on the forward strand.
TGTTGAGAAAAGGCCTCATCACTGATTTTCTTTCCTGCAAAAAAAATCTCCCCTGATATTGCTAATTGTTCAGGCAGTAATCCCATAATGGCTTTGCTGATCACACTTTTTCCACTACCACTTTCTCCGACAATCGCTAATGTGCGTCCTTGCTTTATCGAGAAAGAGACATCATCAATCAGCTTTTTTCCGCTTTCTTGATGAATAACAGAAACATGCTCAAGCGTCAGTAAGTTGTTCATGCTTTTCTCCTACTGACTGGCGATTATCGGGATCAAACACATCACGTAAAAAATCACCCCAAAAGTTAAAGGCTGTGACAACAAGAGTGATAGCAATCCCCGCAGGCAACATCTGTTCTGGATGTAATACCATGACATTTTTTGCTTCACTGAGCATATTTCCCCATTCTGGGGTCGGTGGTTGTACGCCTAACCCTAAAAAAGAGAGCGCCGAGATCATTAAAATAACACTGCCAATATCGGTTGATGCTAAGACGATAGTTTCAGCAAAAGTCACCGGTAATAAGTGACGTCGTAAAATATGATGAGAAGGCGCACCAATCACACGGGCGTAAGCAATATAATTACGGTGTGAATATTGACGAACAACCCCTCTGATCATTCTGGCATACCATGCCCATTTCACTAAAATAACGGCAATTAAGATATTACCAATACCCGGCCCCATTATTCCCACTAATGCTAAGATCATAATTTCTGCAGGAAATGACAAAACCACATCACATAATCGCATAATCAATGTGTCTGTTTTTCCATGGAAAAATCCAGCTAACATGCCCATTAGCCAGCCAATGATTAATGTCACACTCATAGCTAATAAGGCATAAAATACCGTGGTTCTTACACCAAACAATAATCGTGAAAAGATACAGCGCCCTAAATTATCCGTACCTAACGGATAATCAAAACTCATAGGCTTAAATTTCAAACGTATTGAGGTTAATGTGGGATCATGCGGTGCTAACCAAGGGGCGAATATTCCTGCGATGACCACAATCGTGATCACCAATAAACACAATTGCGCACTTTTGTCTTTTGCAAGTCGTTGCCAAAACAGTTGCCACATCATTATCTCCTTAACCGCGGATCAGCCATCATTTGAATGACGTCCATCAAAAAGTTAAAAAAGAGAAATAACAGTGACATCAATAAAATATAGGCTTGTATCATCGGATAATCACGACCAAATATGGCGCTGATACATAGTCGCCCAATTCCCGGCCATGCAAAAATATTTTCAATCACGACTGTACCAGCGATTAGCTTTGGAATACTCATACCCAATGCCGTTAAACTGGAATACAGCGAATTTCGTAAAATATGACGACGTAAAATAAGGTTGTCAGGTAATCCTCGCGCTTTGGCATAAAAGACATAAGGCTGATGCCATTGATTTAACATCGCACCTCTTAACAACCGTAAATAAGTACCGATATACCCTAAAGAAAGCGCTAATGCAGGCAAAATAACAGACTGAGGCGATAACATCCCGCTAACTGGCAACCAATCTAAATAAACGGCAACTCCCCAAATCAATAGCAACCCTAACCAATAATTAGGTATAGCCGTTAAAACAAACACAATGAAACGAATGCATTTATCTGTAAAACTTTGAGGTTTAGCCACACACCACAATGCTAAAGGCAGTGCCAAAATAATCGTAAAGAATAAAGCCGTTGAAGCTAACCAAAGCGTTGGAGGTAATGCCCTTAGCATCTCTTGAATAACTGGGGTTCTGGTAAGAAAAGAGGTGCCAAAATCGAGCTGAAACCCTGCCATTAACCATAAAAAATAACGGGTAAAGAAAGGCTTATCTAAGCCTAACTCATGACGCATACCATCAATCGCTTCAGGGGTTGGAACAATTTCATTGACACGTAATGCGACTTCCGCAGGATCAGACGGCGCCAATTCCAACAGAATAAAGGCAATAAATGAAATCATCAGTGCCAGCGGAAATATCGCCAACACTCTCCAGAATATATAACGTAGCATCAGATTTAATCAGTGTGGCACTTTCATATAAGGTGCCACACTTATCTAAGTGAGCGTTTTAATTACGGATTAAAATACATTTTTTCAAACGGTATTTCATATTGAGACGGATTAAAGCCAACATTTTCTAATTCACTGCGATGGATAGCCTTAGTACGTGAATAGGTTAATGGGATATAGACCGCTTGATCAGCTAATGACGTAAATAAGGTTTTATATAATTCCTGACGTCGTGTTTCATCAGGTGTAATTAATAGCTCACCAATCATGGCATCTAATTGTGCTTTATTCGCTAATCCTTTTTGTCCTTGGTAATCGGCATGAGCAGGTATTCTAAAAGATGAAACAAAGGAAGCTGGATCGTAAGGTGTTCCCCATGAAAGCGAATATTGCAAATCAAAATCACCATTTTTTTGTCTATCTAAATAAGCTTGTTTCTCTTCACCTAAAATAGTCAGACCAACGCCAATCTTTTTAAAATCATCTTGAATAAGTTCGGCAATTTCTTTTTCTACTGCGTTATTCACATTATAAGAGAGCAATAGCTCTAATTTCTCACCTTGCTTCTCACGGATAGTCTTACCTTTTGGTAATACCCAGCCTTCAGCTTCTAATAGATCAATCGCTTTTGTTGGACGATAAATATAGGTTGGGGAAGCAAAATCACAGTAAGGCACGCTTCGCGCCATTAAACTATCAGCGACTTTTTCACTACCCGCTAAAATACCTTGTGCAATCCCCTCTTTATCGACGGCATATTGTAATGCTTGGCGAACATGTTGGTTTGATGTCATTGGACGACTGCTGTTTAACACAATAGCGCGAGATGCAATTGGGGCGCTCATTTCAGTTTTGAATTTATCTGATGCCATAAGAGCTTCAAATGAATCCATATCTAACATGTCACCATCAGCACCAAATATAAGCTGAATATCCCCTTTTTGTAGCGAAAGTAGCATCGTTTGTCTGTCTGGGATCACCCGCCACATTACCCCATTTAATACAGGTTTTTCTCCCCAATAATTTGGGTTAACTTTAAACTCTGCGTATTGGTCTTTTTTATGTTCAGTTAATACCCAAGGCCCCGTACCAATATAGTTCGCAACACCTGTTTTTGTTTTGCCATTAATAAATGAATTTGGCGAAATAAAGCGGAATGGGCGAGTTAAACCTAATTCAGTTAATGTTGGGTAGTAAGGGTTTTTTAAATTTAATTTAACGGTAAGTTCATCAACAACTTCAACGCTATCAATTTGACGAACTAACTCTAACCATGCATGTCGTTCATAGTTATCTAATATGGCTTCAATATTTAATTTTACAGCTTTGGCATTAAACGGTTCACCATCACTAAAGGTCACATCATGACGTAAATAAAAGGTATAACTTTTGCCGTCGGGGGAAATATCCCAACGTTCCGCTAAATAAGGAGCAACACCTTTTTCGGTATTTAATACAAGAGATTCAAATACCATGTTTTGAGCTGCCATCTCACCAGAGTAGAGATGAGGATTAATATCACGAATATCTTTTGTACTGGCATAATCCAGTATGTTATTGCTTTGATCTGCAAGTGCTGGAAATGCACATGCAAGTGTTAATAACAGGGTTGGGATCACCGAAAATAAAGGCTTCACGTTATTCTCCTTTCATTATTTATGCGTTGTTTTTTTGTGCGTGGATCATAAACATCGGCGTTGACCCATAATTAATTTTTTCTTCTTCATTCCACACAAAATCACCAATGCGAGTATCTATCATGTATCGATTAAAACCAATCTCTAGCAACGTATTAATGTCCCATTGAGGACGTTTTATTTGACTTAATGGAAGTTGATGGGCAATTCGCTCCATCTCTTTTGTATCTGTATTCACATAGTGATCTTCAACTTGTTCTTCTATTGAACGAGCTCTATCTGCGACAAAACCTTGCCAATAAGTCTCGTCAAAAAGGTGTAAATACCAGTTAGCATCAAAATTAATTAAACTACCGCCAGGCTTTAATACACGAAACCATTCTGAATACGCCACTTGTGGTGCTTTTAAATTCCAAGTGACATTACGGCTGACAACAAGATCAAACTGTTCATTGGCAAAAGGCAGTTGATGTACATCGCCACGAATAAATTGAATATTTACCTTGTGTGTTTGTGCATTTTGTTTGGCTTCCTGCAACATGCCTTCCGTTGCATCAATTGCCGTGACATCATGTCCTGATAACGCTAATAAAATGGCAAAAAAGCCTGGGCCAGTTCCAATATCTAATACTTTTAAAGTTTCACCCTCCTTAACATGTCCCAATAATAAATGACGCCATTTTTGTTGTTTCTCACTCAGCAATTCTTGTTGATTAGACTCACTATAACTTTCTGCTCTGATATTCCAGTAACGAGTTACATCATTAAGTAATGGGTTATTATTTATTTTATTTGTCATCAGAAACCTACGGTTGTATCAACGTAAAGAGGGAGAATAAATTCCCTCAAAAGCAAATGATTTGGCTATTTTATAGTGTGGGTAACATACCTTGTAACCCGTCGATACTCTATGTGCTATATCAATATTCATCAGCACTCAATGGTGAGAATTGGCTGATTTGTAATCTTCGCCTTTAACATAAAGGCGCCATCCTAAGGGGTAAAAAGATAAATAAGCAAATAGATTATTTTGCCTGTTAAAATAGAGAAATGAATTGAGCGAATTTAGCAATAAACTAAAGCCTAAGTGCTATAAAAATTTATTTTGCCTTAGATTAAAAAAATGAACGCTTTAATTTCACCTTTTTAATAAAACCGTTATAGTCAGTAATATTGATATCTTAATTTTCTCTCTTTAAACGAATATAGCCGTCACGAAGGCTCTCTAAAATATGAATCGAATTTCACGATTAACGGCTGATATTACCCGCGCCGATTTTGCCTTAACTCATCAACAGCAGTTACTCCAATTGCTGACACAACATTTTCCGACTAAGTATCGAGCGCTATTTGCCACGCCCGAAAAGAAATCGGATGATGTCATTGAATGGTATTCTGCTGTTTCTGGTAATCCTGTTGCTTTGACCTCGTTACAAGGCCAAGAACAACAAGAGATAAGACGCATTTTAGATGAACGCCTTAACGATATTAAAACGCAAACCGCGCTATTAGCTTCGCAAAACAGAATTACAGATGAAGAGCGCCACCTTTTAGATACGGCATCAACACTGCCTGATAGTGAAAGTGTCTATGTGATTAATGGGCAACCTGTTATTACATGGTGGCCACGAACAACCCCATTACCACCACCGATTGCACAAGTTACCGCCGGTGCAAGTGCCGCGGCTGCGGGTGCCGCACTTGCTGATGTGCCAGCCAAAACACGCAATCGCTGGTTACGTTGGCTATTACTCTTCTTATTCTTGCTGTTTTTAATTTTATTGGCATCTTGGCTAAAAGGGTGTTTTGATCCCAAGGCCGTTCCTCCTGTTGTGGAAGAAAAACCTGCCGTCGTAATACCACCAAAACCTGCACCTGAGCCAGAGCCTATTCCTGAGCCAGAACCTGTACCAGAACCTATTCCAGAGCCGATCCCTGAACCCGTTCCAGTACCGGAACCCATTCCTGAGCCAAAACCTGTGCCCAAACCAGTGCCTGTGAAAAAACTCACGCCACTAGAAGCTTGTGTACAAGATGAATTAAAAAAAGCGGGGATGACAGAAAAGACAGCGAATGCAACCTGTGAAAATCGCTTAGCCAGTAAGATAAAACAAATGTGTCCAGTAGATCGCCCACCAGAACTGGCACCACAAGTGATTATTATCTTTGATGCTTCAGGCTCAATGGCGTTGAGTATGAGCTTAACAGAAGATGATTTAGACTTTATTGCAAACACAGGAAAACTCTTCGCGGGCTATGATGCCGAACCTCGTCGGATCACTGTGGCAAGAAATGCAGCAACAAAGATTATTAATAGTATTCCTTCAGATATGAAAATTACTACCGTTGTGGCATCAGATTGCGGTGTAGTGAAATCAAGTCCTGCTTATGGTGGCAATGAACGCTCAAAATTACTTAACTACATTAAACGTATTGAACCTGATAGTGGCACACCATTAGCCGAGTCTATTCAACGAGCGGGTTCTCTAATCAAAGGCAATAATCGTGACACTATTATTGTCTTGTTATCTGACGGTTTAGAGTCTTGCGATCAAGATCCATGCGCAGCAGCCAGAACTTTAAAACGTGCCCACCCTCGCGCCGTAATTAACGTTGTTGATATTTTAGGCACCGGCGCAGGCAACTGTGTGGCAAATGCAACGGGCGGTAAAGTCTTCACTGCGCGTAATGCCAATGAGGTCAGTTTAATGACTCGAAAAGCGATTGAAGATTATATTCCGAAGAACTGTAAATAATGATTGATTACAGTTTTTAATATTTATTTCACCCTCTTTGTTTCAACATTGAGGGTGAAATTTTTCACCTATTACGCATAATTTATTATTATATTGAAGCCAATAGGTGCTATATCTTATCTATTTAAGACCCTTCTTTAATTGCGTATTTTGTTTCTTTTCTTATTCACTCATTATTCAGAATAAACCTATTTTGTGATTACTATCACAGCGACCAAATGTTATCTGATGGTTTACCTTTTTATATTTTGTCTTTTTTTTCTTCTATTTCATTATTTTTTAATGCAAAAACCAATATATCGGTGATTTTATCCGTATATTTAAGAAAATATAGCGCAACCTGTAACGTCATTATTTAATTATCATAATCGTTATCTCAATATTCCTCTTTTACTCAAGAAAAATAAAAAAGTCTTTAATAATAATCAGTTAATTAACCCTAAATAATCCGCTAGATAGACACCCAATTTCTGATAATATAAAATGTATATAAATTTTATATCTTTATTTTTAGCCTTAAAGCCTATTTACGGATAAGCCAACTTACCCATAGATAATCTTGCCTAGCGGAATGATCGTCGTGAATAAAGCATTCTTACGAAGTGGTAAATTAGAAAGTTACCTCCCTATGGGAGAAAATGGACAGGCTGTTTATATCTCTGCACTGCAGCTACGTGAAACTTTGCGTTTAAGAGGAAAGGCACATATTTCTCAATGCCTTGCCATTCCTCAGCCAAATGAAACGGGCGAACGTATTGACTGGTATTCACCGATTGACGGCTCTGTTATCCCTTGGTCTGCGGCTTCAGAAGAAGAGCGTACTGCCGCTTATGCTGTGCTGAAAAAAAATCAAGATGATTTAATCGCCTTTAGCGAACAAGAACAGAAGAGGGATGGAAATAAAGAAAGTCAGCTTTTTGGCGCACTCCTCAGTAAAACAATCCAATTTCCTGACGAAAACCATATTTTTATTGTTGATGGCCAACCGATTATTACCTTTTGGGGATTTGTCAGCGCCAATCAACAACTAAGAGTTGATCCTGTTGCTTGCTTAAAACCCGTTGTTGCGACAATAGCACCAACATCAACAGCCATTCCACCCGTACAAGAAAAAGTCATCATTACTGACACAAAGCGCCCTTGGTGGCGTTTTTTATGGTGGCTGTTACCTTTATTATTACTACTACTCGCTATTTTCTTCTTAAGAGGCTGTTTCTCAACACCGACATTACCAACCGTCGATATTAAAACGCCAGATATTGAAGCGCCTAAGCTACCTGATCCTACGCTTGAGAAGCCAAAAGTCCCTACTGTGGTCACTAATGGCCACACCGTTGGTGTTCCAACAGGTACAGCTCACACAAGTACATTAGGCACCGTAGATGCCAATGGAAATGTGATTAATGGCACTGATGGGAACGGTGCAATAGTTGATCCTAATACTGGTTTACCCGTGGTTGATCCTCAAATAGATAATAACCAAGGTGCTTTACCTGATGGAACAACGCCCGATGAGGCACAACAACCAAATGTGCCTCCTGTTGATCCCGCAACACAAAATGAGCAACCGAAAACAGATACTCCTCAAAATGCAGGAAATGAGAACAATACTGCTAACCCTCCGGTTGATCCTAATGCACCACCAGATGTCACACCACCAGCCACGGCTGATAACACAACACCACTGACTATTCCTGCAAATGCGTTAGCCAATGGCTCAACCCAATTCCTTAATGGCCAATGGAAAGCAGGTGCAGGTATTCAAGATCAAAAAACAGGTAAACCACTGAGCCTGAACTATCAATTAGATAATGGCAAAGGACAAGTCGTCATGACACGCAGTGATGGCGTGACCTGCAAAGCCCCTGTTAACGCAGCCGTCAATCAAGGTGGACTGAATATAAATAACCAAGGTCAGGCTCTGTGTAGTGATGGCTCAAACTATTTGATGCCAAATATTATTTGCCAACCAGGAAGCCAAAATATTGCTGATTGCCAAGGGAAATATGAGAACAGTCAGCCATTCCCATTATCAATGAAGCGGGAGAATAATTAATTCATGTTAGCGCCACTGACCGATTATAAAGATAAAATTACCCTTATCCGTGACAGCAATATTCAGTTTCTGGATTTTGGTTTTACGCTACCACAGCGCAAAGAGTACGGTGAGTTTGTTAAAAAAGGTGAAAACGGCCCGTTAATGCGACTCATCTACAATGAGCGAGACGATAACTATCTTTATCCAGCGCCGAAAAATCAACCACAAACGCCTAGAGAAGCAGAATTTAGCTTCTCTCTTGATGAGTCATTAAATTTACTCAATGACACTTGGTTACCAGTACCATTTTTCCGCTTTAATCCGCCACGTTCATTCTCTCAAGGCCCTGATAACTGGGTGAGAATGATGTTTCACCAACTGCCAGAGCCAGATGAAGACGGGCATACACATCGCATTGTAGTGGCTTTTGATACTCGCATTGAACCCAATCGCACTAATACGGCTTATCTAGCACCAAACGAAGAAGATGTTCGTTCTGGTGTTGCTTTTGCACTAGCTTATCTAGGTTATGAGGTAGAAAATTTCCTTGAAACACCTTGGATTGATGGTTGGTTAAAGGAAGTCTTTAGTGAAAGAGCACTAGCAGTCACTAAGATATACCATGATGAACTTGAAGAAGCGATTAAAGAGTTTCAACATCAAGCACATTATCTCAATCTGCTCAATATCTTAGGTGAGAAACTCCACTTACCTGAGATCAAAATTAATGAAACCAAACCACAAGAGCCTGCCATTGAAGTTGACCTTATTCTTGATGTGGGTAACTCACGTACATGTGGGATCTTAATTGAAGATCATATCAATGATAATAAAGGGTTAACTCAACTTTATGAAATGACATTGCGTGATTTAAGCCACCCTTATCAAATCTACAACGAGCCTTTTGAAAGCCGTGTTGAATTTGCGCAAGCGGAATTTGGTAAACAAGACTTTTCAGTCAGTAGTGGGAGAAATAATGCCTTTATGTGGCCAACTATTGGTCGCGTTGGCCCTGAAGCTAACCGCATGGCGGCACAACGCTTAGGAACCGAAGGCTCAACAGGTATTTCAAGCCCTAAACGTTATTTATGGGATGATTCGCCGTATTCTCCAGGTTGGCGCTTTAGTCGCTCCTTTGGTCAAACAGACAGAGAACCATTGGCAACTGCTGTACCTATGACCTATCTGCTTAACGATCATGGTGAACCGTTATTCCGTTTAGAGCCTGACTTTCGCATGCCTGTCTTTACGCCAAACTACACACGTAGTTCATTAATGACCATGATGTTAACCGAAGTATTAGCTCAGGCATTAACGCAAATGAACAGCCCGGCTCAGCGTCTTAAAATGAGTCACGCAAGTGCGCCTCGTCAATTACGCAATATCATTTTGACTATTCCACCCGCAATGCCAAAACCAGAGCGTGCTATTTTTGAAACATGCATGGAAAACGCATTAGGCTTAATTTGGAAAGCAATGAATTGGGATCCGACTGACGAAAAACTGAATTTTGATGGCAAAGATACCCAATGTCGCATACCAATGCCTAATATCCACGTTAAGTGGGATGAAGCCACTTGTGGTCAATTAGTTTATCTCTACAACGAAACACAAATTAAATTTGGTGAGCGTACTGAAGCCTTTTTTGCCAGCCAAGTGCGTGAAGATAACCGCGCATTAACGGGTGATAGCACATTAAAAATTGCCTCAATTGATATTGGTGGTGGCACAACCGATCTCGTTATCACTCGCTATAAACTGGATACGGGAACAGGAAGTAACGTCAAAATTATTCCAACACAATTATTCCGCGAAGGATTCAAAATTGCGGGTGATGATATTTTATTAGATATCATCCAGATGTGTGTTTTGCCAGCATTACGCACCGCATTAACAGACGCGGGTATTTCTGATGCCGATGCCCTAATGTCTTCTCTTTTTGGTAGTGAAGGTTTAGATGCGGGTCAGCAAGTGTTGCGCCAACAGCTTACCTTACAAATCTTCAATCCAATTGGATTACGTATTTTAAGCCAATACGAAAACTTCGATCCATTAGTGCCTCATGAAGGCATTAACAGCACCTTTGGTGAATTGCTAAATGTTCAACCAACAGAGCATGTGCGACGTTATATTGACGATGCCGCCAATAAAGAGTTAGGTGGCGGAGATAGTTTCTCTATCTTGAATGTGCCAGTGCAAATTAACTTTACACAACTACACGCTGAATTTATTTCAGGTGAACGTATTAACATCACCCGTAGTTTAAAAGCACTGTGTGAGGTGCTTTATTACTACTCCTGTGATGTTTTACTACTTACAGGCCGCCCTTCTCGCTTACCAGGTATTCAAGCACTGTTAAAAGTATTACAACCTGTACCACCTTCTCGTATATTGCCATTACATGGTTACAAAACGGGTGGTTGGTATCCGTTTAACAAAAAAGGCCGCATTGATGATCCAAAATCAACCGCTGCGGTTGGTGCGATGTTGTGTTTAATGGCTGAAAATGCACGTTTGCTCAACTTCTATTTCTCAACAGGTAATTTTAAAACTTACTCAACAGTGCGTTATTTAGGGATGTTGGATAATAACAACACCATTTCTGATAATGACGTTTATTACCGAGATATTCAGGATAAGTTTGAGCCTGATCCAGATACCTATTTTGAAGTCAGAGGCGGGATACGTTTAGGTTTCCGTCAATTAGATAATGCTCGTTGGCCAGCCTCGCCACTCTATACATTACGCATTAAAAATCCGAAATTGGCACAACAATTAAGCCAAGAAGACAGCGTATTGCATATCAAGCTAGGAGAAGAGCGCGGAGCCTCTAGCCATAATAATGACAATAAATCTGAAAAATTACGTATTGAAGAAATGGAGCTCATTAATGGTAAAGGTGGCGTTAATAAGAGTGGTTTAAGCTTCAAACTCAATACGTTAGCAGACAGTGGTATTGGTGAAACATCCTATTGGCTGGATAGCGGGAGTGTACTAGGTAAATGAATATGATGGATGAAAAACAGTTAACAGCTAAATGGGATGCCATTTATCAAGGTGCAGGCAAAGCCATTGATTGGGTTAGCGCAGTAAGAGGTAATGCACCTCGTTTAAATACAGAAGCAGATAGCCTTATCTATCGCCTGCGTCGTAGCCGTAATATGGCAAAGAACCTCAGCTTAGCGACCCAACGTCCAATGTCAGTCGGCTTCTTTGGTCTGTCTCAAGCAGGAAAATCGTACCTGATTTCAGCCCTTGCTGCGGGACAAGAAGGTCGTTTAAGAACCAGCATGTCAGGTAAAACACTTGATTTTATCGACCATATCAACCCACCTGGTGGCGGCAAAGAGGCTACAGGATTAGTCACTCGCTTTAGTCGCAAAGCAACGAAAGGTACGCAAGAGTTTCCAGTAGAGCTACACCTTTTTAGCGAAATTGAAATTGTTAAGATCCTTGCTAATGCTTACCTGTATGACTTTAATCAGGAAAAAATTGATTTTGAATTAGATGAAGAAAAAATATCTAGTTTAATCAATTCATTAAGTTCACAGTGTAGTGCCACAACTGTCGCAGGTATTACGCACGATGATGTCGTTTCATTATGGGATTATCTGCAACGTCACGCCGAAAAAAGCCAGAAGAAATTAGCAACAACCTATTGGCCTAAAGCGATTGAACTAGCTCCTTATCTCAGCATAGCCCAACGTGCTAAGTTATTTTCAGTGTTATGGGGCGACATTGCAGAACTGACATCGGCTTATCAGCGTTTTAGTACCACACTTGCCTCTTTAGGCAATGCACCATTAGTTTTGGCTCCACTTTCTTCTTTAGTCAAAGAACAAGACGGTGTGTTAGTACAAAACGACAGTATTATGAACGTAGATATGCTAGAGCGTCTCAATACTGCCAATGATAGCCAGATCAGCATTTGCCCTGTTCATGGTGATCGTATTGATGCCCCTGTAACCCTTTCTTTAGCGGAACTGACCGCACTCACCGTTGAATTAGTCGTACCATTATTAGATGCACCAAGCAAAACGCTGTTTGAACAGGTTGAGCTACTAGATTTTCCGGGTTATCGCGGACGTTTAGGGGTTGAAACCATGGCGGATGTGCGCCGTCAAGTCAATGATGATAGCGCAAACCCACTCGCTCAACTTATTCTTCGGGGTAAAGTCGCCTATCTGTTTGAGCGTTATACCGATAACCAAGAAATGAATGTACTGGTGGTGTGTACCGCATCAAACAAACAATCCGATGTAAAAGAAGTCGGTGCCGTACTCACAGAATGGATCAATAACACGCAAGGTAAAGATGCACAAACTCGTGCTAAACGCCCTTCTGGCTTGATTTGGGCAATGACCATGTTTGATATGCGTATTACTAACTCCTTAACCATGAATGAAGCGTTATTACGCCAATCATGGGGTAAAGGTGGCATGATAAAAATGGCGATGTTAGAGCGCTTTGGTCAATATGAATGGATGTCATCAGATTGGATTAATGGTGAAGCGTTTAATAACACCTTTTTAGTACGTAAACCGGGCGTACCCACTCCGTTTATTCAAATCAGTAATGGTAAAGAAACAGTTCTAAATGAAGACAGTGTTTCACAATTACATCTGATGAAAAAAACCTTTGCTGAAGATGAAACTGTCCAACGTTATATTCGTGAACCAGACCAAGCATGGGATGCCATGTTGTCGCTTAACGATGGTGGTATGCAACGCCTTGCTGATTATCTTGAAACCGTTGCCTTAAAATCACTAAAACTTGAACGTATCAGTGAGCAACTGCAAGAAATTCAACGTGATTTAATCGGTCATCATCTTGAAAAATGGTATCAATCAGGTGGTGAAGAGGAATTACAGGTAAAACGCCGTAATGCCGCGACTATTTTGCGTTTTATGCAAAGTCGCCCTTATTTACAAGGTGCATTACTAGACTACCTGTTGCCTTCTCGTAAATCTCTCTACGACCTGTATATGCAGGAAAAAGAGGTTGTCGATACTCTTTCAGACAACAAAAAAGCAACACAGGCCCCAGTTTCTGCCTTTGCCGCTATGGAACAACCGACTTTTGATCTCTTTAGCGATGCGCCAATCTCTTTGGTGCCAGAAGAAGATGAAGCCCCCAAAGGCCACGGCAATGAGGTTACCTACCCTAAAAAAGTGATGGCATTATGGATAAATCATCTACGTAGTCTGCCTGATAACAGTACATTATTAACCTACCTAGGCATCGACCAAGAAATTATGGTGCTGTTAGTCGATGAGCTTATTACAGCTATCAATCGTCTTGGTGTTGAACAACGTATGTTGAAAACTTTGGCAGGAACAGAAGCCATTGCCCGTCGTGATGACTTAGCCGAACAGCAATCCTCTCGCGTTTATAATGTATTGGGTGATTTTATTACTTGGTTTAATTTCAAAGATAACGGTGTTGAGAAGCCAGATAGCAAAATCAATGCAGGTCATAAGATCTTTGAAAGACCCGATAACACTAGCGTGCAATGGGGTGATGATGAGCGTTTAGTCCGCTTACCCACTAACCCTGTTAACTATACCCTTTTATTTGTAATTGATTGGCTTATCGCTTTATCGGCGATTATTACTGAGAATGCAGGACATTCAGCAGGAAGAGAAATCAGTGCTGAACAAAACGCACAGTTAGGCCAAATCATTCAAACCATGAAATCATCCGTCGTGGAGTCATAATTCGTGTTTAATCCAGAATTAAAACCCGTACAACCTGCTCGTCCTGGCTTTGCGGTATTAAGTATTCGAAATTGGGAAGGTGATGCTTCCCCTGTTTATTTAAGCATTCAGCGTAACCAAGATCGCTATTTCTTAAATGATAAAGGGGAGTGGGTAGGTAATGCTTTTTTCCACCAGCTTTCTCTTGAAGATGCCGAGGAAGGCTATCAAATCGTTCTTGATAAAACGTTAGTTGATCCCCTTGTTAGCAACTTACAAATGGCCTATCAATTTACGTTAAAAGACGATAATGAAACACAAGATATTGGCCGATTACGTATTCGTGATGGTGTGTTAGCCTCACAAGCACAAGGTCAAAGTGAAGCATTAAAATCAACGGCGACATTAGATACTCAAGCCGTTCCACCAACTCCTATTATCGAAACATCACCGGAGCCGGAGCCTGAAGCAGTCAAAGAGCCTGAACCTGAGCCGATTATTCCTGAAATTAAGGTAGATGAACCGCCACAACGGCCGACACCACCTACACCGAAAAAATCTAAAATTGGTTTAATTTTAGCGATTATCTTGATCTTAATTTTAGCGGGTATCTTAACGTGGTTCTTCTTACTAAGAGGCAATCCAGCAGGCGACCCCGCGCCACAACCGACACCAGAACCATCAACACCAAGTGTGTGTAGTGTTGAAAATATGAAATCAGGTACGGCGCTCGCTTTTGTACAAAGTTGTATACAGAGCCAACCAGATAGCAAAACTATTCTTACAACGATTGAACAAGCTAAACAGAACAATCAATGTGACGTTGCTCAGCGTTTATATGCATATAAAGCACAATCAGGTGATGTTGAAATCGCACTAAATTATGCTCGTGAATACGATCCAGAAACTGCGTCAGCACAAGGTTGCTTTGGTGCAGACAAAGAAACGGCCATCTATTGGTACGAAGCTGTTCTTAATCATGACTCACAAAACCGTGACGCAAAAGCGCGTCTTGAAGCACTGAAAAAATAGGAAAGTCGTATGAAAAAGGCGCATTGGCTTACTCTTATTCTCAGTGGTTTAATTCTGACAGCACCGGCAAGTGCTGAAGAGAAAAAACCGCTATTACAAGAGGGTAAAAAGACTCTCTATCAGCGTGTATTAACCTACCCAGGTTGCCAAGTGGCGGACACAATTGGCGCAGCAGGTAAAGAACAACCTGCATTTAGCCGTTTTTATGTATATCAGCGTCAAAAACAAGGCGCCAATGAGTGGCTACAAGTCGGTCCTGATAGCTTGGGTCATATTAGCGGTTGGATGAATGCAAGCTGCACATCTGAATGGAAAATGCAATTAACGCTGGCTTTTACTAACCCTGCGGGTCGTAACCCAATGCTATTTTTCAAAGATAAGCAAACGGTTGAAGGCTTACTTGAAAACCCTACTCCCGAAAAGCAGTATCAACCTTTTTTAGCTGATATCAAAAATCAAAAAGTTAATCCGGCTGTTTTAGCTAAAGAGCCTGATTATATGATTGATCAAAAAAGTAATTTTTATCTGCTACCTGTATTAGGCTCAGATGAAGTCTTTACTGATGCGGGCTATAAAGTGCGAGTGCTCAATGTGGCATCTGTCTCTTCACAAACCAAAGACAGCAAAGACGCACAAAATACGAATGCAACTGCAAACAATACAAAACCAGCAACACCAGACAGCAAAGATGCTGACAATATGATGCAAGGTTTCTCTGCGGCTGTCGTGTTTGTTATCGACTCGACAATATCAATGGATCCTTACATTGATAGAACCAAAGAAGCGATTCAGAAAGTTTATGCACAAGTCGAAAAAGACAACATGTTGGATAAGGTAAAATTTGGTTTAGTGGCGTTTCGCTCTAATATCAAAGCCGTTCCCGCATTGGAATACGATAGCAAAATGTTTGTAAACCCCAATGACGTAAAAGATGGCCCTGATTTCTTAAATAAAGTTAAAGAATTACGCCAAGCTAAAGTCTCAAGTAGTCGTTTTGATGAAGATGCTTATGCTGGTGTCATGCAAGCCCTTGATGGTGTTGATTGGACACGCTTTGGTGCGCGCTACGTTATTTTAATCACTGACGCGGGCGCATTAACGGGAGATGATCCTCTGTCATCAACTAAACTTGATGCTGAACAAATTCGCCAAGAAGCCGCTTATCGTGGTGTTGCACTTTATACTCTGCATTTAAAAACCCCGTCAGGAGCAAAAAATCATGCTTCGGCACAAGCGCAATATGAAGCATTAACGCTTAATCCGTTCTTACACAAATCGCTTTACTACCCTATCAACTCAGGAGATGTAAATAGTTTTGGTCGTATGGTAGACAGTTTAGCAACTGCTGTAACCACGCAAATTCAAACTGCTTATCGTGGTGAAGCCACTGTAGGCAGTGCATTAAATGCCGATCCCACTTATAGCAAAAATAAAGAAACTGATACCTTACTTAACGATGCGCATGATTTAGGTTATGCCATGCGTTTAGCGTATTTAGGTGAAAAACAGGGCACAAAAGCACCTCCAGTCTTTAAAGCGTGGATAAGTGATCGAGATTTATTACAGCAAAATATCCCAACAACAGAAGTACAAGTGTTATTGACCAAAAGTGAGCTTAGCGATTTAAGTGACGTGATGAAAAAAATTGTTAATGCGGCTAACGAAGGTTTGATCTCACCTGACAATATGTTTGCTGATTTGCGTTCAATTGCCGCCACTATGGGTAACGATCCTAATCAAATCAAACAAGGTTCTGCGACTAAATTGGGTGAAATGGGTTTACTGGGTGAATACGTAGAAAATCTACCTTATTTAAGTGAAGTTTTAGGCTTAGATGAAGAGACATGGAAAAGCTGGGATGGCCTTGAGCAAGAGAAGTTTATCCGTCGCCTCAATACAAAATTACAATACTATCAACGTTATAATGAAGATGTTGATCGTTGGATATCCCTTGCACCACAAAGTGATCCGCGCGATCACGTTTACCCTGTTCCACTGGAAAACCTGCCTTAATGATCCAGATTGAAGGTATGGCAATTACGCGCGGTAATGCGCAACATGGTTTTCGTGTTGCGCTTCCTTCGTTGACGCTTGAAAAAGGGGAAATCGGCGCGCTAACCGGATTAAGTGGTTGTGGTAAAAGTACCTTATTAGAAATGATAGGGTTGATCTTACGCCCAGATGAATTGACCCATTTTCAACTCGGTGATGAATTAATTATCACGCAAGCGGTGTTGAGTAATGAGCAGACACAACTCGCATCATTACGTGCCGAGAAATTGGGTTTTATGCTCCAAAGTGGCGGATTACTTCCCTTTTTAACCGTCATGCAAAATATTCAATTACCTCGAAAAATGCTGGGATTAACGCCACACTCCCCTTGGCTTGATCACGCAATTGACCATCTGCAATTACGCCCATTGTTAACTCGTCTTCCTCGCCAACTCTCCATTGGTGAGCGCCAACGCGCAGCGTTTATTCGCGCCATTGCACACGAGCCCGCTTTATTACTTGCTGATGAGCCCACAGCAGCCCTTGATCCCCATAATGCGCAAGCGCTGTATGCACTCATTGTAGAGATGGTAAAACAACTGGAGATCTCTGCACTGGTTGTTAGCCACGATTGGTCTTTAGTCGAGCGTTTTGGGTTTAGCCACTATCATGCACAACTCGAAGGAGGCGGTAGTGTCTTTATCAAACAATAGCGCCAATCCTAATCGTCTAGGCTTACTCAGCTCACTAGCTTGGCGCGACTTAATTTATGATCGCAAAGTCGCATTATGTATTGTGTTCTCTTTAGTCTCGGTTATTGCACCACTGCTACTGCTGTTTGGGTTAAAGAATGGCATCGTGACGCAGCTTCATAATCAACTGCTAAATGATCCTCGTAACCTTGAAATACGTATGTTAGGCAATGGTAATTATCCACAAAGTTGGTTTAATAATATTGCGCAGAAAGATGAAGTACGTTTTGTTATCCCATTAACACGTAGCTTAAACACACAAGCCGATATTATGATTGATGGACAACATTTTATTGATAATGCGGAAATCATACCAACAGCAGAGAACGATCCTTTATTAGAGGGTGTGGCTATACCCCAAAATGCAGACACATTAGTGCTCTCTGCCAATGCTGCACAAAAACTACAGGCGAATGTCGGTGATAGTGTGCGCTTATTTATCAGCCGTAAGCTTAATGGCGTCAATGAACGTGCCAAACGTACCTTTACTGTTGCTGCCATTATCAGTGATAGTAAATTTTCAAGAGCTGCAGCCTTTGTTTCTCTTGATGTTTTAGTGGCGATGGAAGATTACCGAGATGGTTATCAAGCCCCTCTTTTTGGTATTACACAAGGTGTTGAGGCAAAACCAAGAACCCAGTTTGCTAAAGCTCGCCTTTATGCAAAAAATTTAGATGCCATTGCACCACTAGATGATTGGTTTAGACAACAACACATTGATGTGATGACACAAAAAAGCCAAATAGATTCTGTAAAAGCAATCAGTTATGTCCTTAACGTTATTTTCTCGGTCATTGCTTGGGTCTCACTATTAGGTTGTATTGCCTCATTAATTGGTGCCTTTCTTGCCAATATTGACCGTAAACGCAAAGATATGGCAGTCCTACGCCTGCTGGGTTTTCGTCAGTTTGCTGTTTCTTTATATATTGTATTGCAAGCACTGTTATTAACGAGCGTTGCCTTTATTTTAGCCCTTGGGCTTTATGGCATTGGTAGCACCTTATTTACCACATTATTAGGCACCCATTTACCTGAACAAGCCTTTGTTTGCCAGTTAACATTGGGGGATTTATTGATTGCTATGTGCAGTGCCTTACTTGTGGCCTTAGTGGTGGCAAGTATTGGCGCATTACGTGCCGTTTCAATTGAACCTGCGGAGAGCTTACGTGAAATTTAATTTATCGCTTTTAACTTTATCATTCGCGCTGTTATCTAGCAGTTTTACGGCATCGGCCAAATGGGATGACAAATTCGTTAACCAAAAAGCCTTACCTGATGATGTGATCTTGCCTTTCCCTTGTGAAGGTTCAATGGTCTTTCGCCAAGTTACTATCCCTCTCAGCCAGCCTTTACAAGACTACAGCGTAACTTTAGGGCAAGAAGGTGATGAATGGGGTTATTTAGAGCAATCACGAGCTGAACATATTGCGGGTAGCTTCCCACTAAAAGGCAAAGAAAAAGGCCGTTATTACCTTATGGCGAAATATCCCGTTACCGATCTGCAATATAACGCCATGCAAAGTACCATTAATGGTAAAGAGTGTCCGGTTGCCTCAAATAAATTACGTTTACCGAAAGTGAATATTAGCTGGTATGAAGCCATGCAGTTCGCTGATCAATATAATCAATGGCTAAGAAGCCATCATCCAGAAGCATTACCCGTTGAAGATGGCGCAAAAGGTTTTGCAAGATTGCCGACAGAAACGGAATGGGAATTTGCGGCACGTGGCGGTTTAAAAGTCTCAGCCTCCGAGTTTCGTGATGTGCGTTTTCCAATGCCAGAAGGTACCAAAAATTATATTTGGTCAGCAGGCAGTCAATCCTCTAACGGTTCATTACAACTCACCGGTTTGTTATCACCCAACCCATTAGGCTTACATGATATGTTGGGTAATGTTGCTGAAATGATGTTTGAGCCTTTTAGATTAAATAAACTCGACCGCTTACACGGACAAGCAGGTGGATTTATTGTACGTGGTGGTAGTTATCTAACACCAGAGAGTGATATGCGCAGTTCATGGCGTCAAGAAGAGCCTTATTACACCAATACGGGTGCGAATAAAAATAAATATACTGGTTTTCGTTTAGCCATTGTTGCTCCAGCATTAACATCTCGCGATAAAATCAAAGAGATAGAAAAAGAGTGGCAGCAATTAGGCAATGAGAAACCAGCAAGCAACAACTCAAAAACTAATAGCGATAACTCTATCAATAGCCTAAATACACTCTCGACCCAAGTACAAGATGAAGCATTGAAAAAACAGTTAGCTGAATTAAAAAATAGCTTGCGGGCAAATGCACAACTACGAGATGAACAACGAGATCAAGCCATCCGAACCTCACTACAATTAGGTGCTTTTTTATGTACCAAATTAAAAGATGATGGCGAGTTCTATGACAGATTAATCGCATTACATGAAAAAAACTGCCCTCCAGGCACTAAAGATGCCACATGTGAACGACGTCAAGAGCAAGTTAACGAACATAAAAAAACGCTCGACTTTGTTGTGAGCTATTACGCAGACACATTAGTGGATATGGCAACCACATATGATGCCTCTTTAGTTAAACCGCAAATTGACGTTGTACGCCAATTAATGGAAGCCAGAGGTAAATCGAATTTAAATACGTACCTTTCAACATATATGCAGGGACTCCAAGGATATTGGGCTAACGGTAAAGTTTCACGGAATGAATGGCTTGAAGCGTGCAAAAAACAATAACAGAGACTTTGGGATAGGTGTGGTATGAATAAACGACTCATGGCTGTACTTGGCATTAGTGCCGTACTTGCTTTATCAGGGTGTCAAAGTAATAGTGGTGCTGATCCACGTTTGAAAAATAACAGTGATATGGAGTTTTTCAGTAAATCTGGCATTGGGGCTTGTGCTGGTGGTGCAGCTATTGGTGCATTAAGTTGCCTAGTAGCTAATGTTGATAACAAAGGCGCCTGTATGATTATCGCGGCGGTCGCAGGTTGTGGTGTCGGTATTGGTGCAAATGCCTATTTAGACAATAAGCGCCAAAACTACGCCTCGAAAGAAGAAATGCTCAACTCGATGATAGAGGATGTGAAAAAAGAGAATCAACGCCTACAAAGTGCCTCAAATACGGCAAGAGCCGTAATCAACGACGATAAAAGAGCGTTGGCAAAAATTGAGCAAGATATGAAACAACAACGCCTTAATAAAGCCGCTGCTGAAAAACAATTAAAAGGCATTGATGCCAATATTGCAGCACTTCGCTCTCGTTTAGCAGATATGAAAAAACGTGAAGGTGAATGGCGTGATATCGCTGCGCAAAGTCGTCAAGATGGCCTAAAGACGGCACAGCTTGATAAACAAATCAATGGGATGAAACAACAAGTAACCTCTTTACAAGAAGAACTTGATAGCCTTTATACCCAACGTACAGCAATAAAACTTAGTTAACGTTAAAAAGGATGATAATGAAATTTTTACCTCTTTCCCTTGTTGGCATGACCTTACTCTTAAGCGGTTGTGTCACCAATCCCGCTGATTGTGACCCAACAACGGGTGATGTCAGTATAATTACCAAATTTAACTGTAATTATTCAGGGACTTATGACAATCGCATTGAACAAAAAAAAGCGATTTTGGGTAATGAACAAGCATTAAACACCGAGTTTAAAGCCGTTCTTGCTGCCATTGAGAAAGAAAAACAACAGACCAATGCAGATCTAAAAAGTAAACAAGCTAGTCAACGTGCATTAAGTCAATCAATGAATAATCTGTTAAATCAAATTCGCCAAAAAACCAAAGGGCAAAATGATATTCAAAAGCAGATCAATGAAATTGATAAGCAAATGAAAGCGGCACAAAACAACCCATCAAAATCGGTGATGGAAAAACAGCTTGAATTAGAGAATTTACAAAATCAAGTCATTAGTCTACAAAGTGATCTAGGTCTTAAATAAATCCTCAAAGGCTCTCTAGGTAATAGAGAGCCTTTCCCTTTTATATCTACTTCTTCATTTTATTATTGATTTCTATTACTAATTAGAATTAATTTATGTTAATTATTTAATAAATAATTAGACACTTTAATAAAATAACCTTATTTAAATACATGTGCTCTTTTTTATTCCATTAAAAACAAACTCATTATTATAATCCCCCCGCTTCATAATACGTTCTCCGTTTTTTATTTATGGGATATAACTAATGAAAACAAAATTATTATCAACTTTATTTATTAGTGGCTTATTAACTACCTCTTCTGTTTATGCTCAAAATGATTTTAAATTAGATAAAACCACACTTTCAGCGGGTTATGCACAAGTCAAAATGGCGGGTCAGAATCCAATGCACGGAGGTGTCTTTTCTATTCGTCAAGAAATAAATTCACAATTTGGTATTTTAGCAACAGCTACTTATGCTCAAAATGAATATGATTTGAATAAGCCTGTTAATAGTTTCTTTAAAGATGTCAATGCACGTTATTACTCTGTAATGGCGGGCCCTACATTACGTCTAAATGATTTTATTAGTGTTTATGGCACTGCGGGTATGAGCCAAATTCAATTTAAATCTGAAAGCTCAGAATTAAAAAAATTAAAGAAAAATGCATTTAGTTGGGGCGCAGGCTTAATCATTAATCCAGCTGAAATGGTTTCAATCTCTCTTGGTTATGAAAATAGCCGTTTTAAATTTAAAGATACCGACAATCGAATTATTTTAGATGGTTTTATTGCTAATATCGGTTATCGTTTTTAAATAAACTTAAGCACATATTATTTTATGATATGTGCTTTCTATTAACTTATAATTTAAAACTATATTTATGAAAAATATTTTATTATTAGCTTGCTTACCTTTTTCTTTATTTTTCACCACATCAATTTATGCAAAAAACAGTAATACTCTAGTTTCCATTGGCTACGCTCATATCAAAATAAAAGATTTACCCACAGTTAATGGGATCAATATGAAGTATCAATTTACTAATACGAATAAAAAAATCTCTCTACAACTTTCAGGAACGATAGCTCACAGATCGTTATCTCATAATGAGAGATTACGTTATGCCTCACTTGTAATGGGTCCAGCTTATGCATTAACACCTTTCGTTGAACTATACGGCGTTATTGGGGTAAGTGGTATGAGTTATCAAACACCAGAAAATATAAATAAAGATCACTCATCTGAATCAGTAAGTTGGGGAACGGGTATCACGTTAACATCACCACAAAATATTACACTTACTTTAGGCTATGAGGGCAGTTATTTCAAAATGGAAGGAAAAAGCCATCCAAGCAAAGCACTTATCGCCAGTATTGGTTATCGGTTTTGATTGATAAGAATAATTTTTATTTCATTGTTACATTCTATTTTCTGATTATTCTCTCAATTATTAGATTACCCTCTAGATTTTATACCTATTTAGTATAAAGTTTTCATTTTCAAGTTATTAAATATAAAATATTTAATTAACCTCATGAATTTTAATAAAAAATGTTTTTTATTTAGCGAGTAGTATTATGATACAATCATAATTAATTATGAATAATTATCGGATATATATTGAAATGAATAATAGATCAAAGAAACACAATTCACTTAAAAGTAAAATGGCTTCACAACTTTTTACGAGTCAATCTATTCATAAGATTATTCAAGGTGATTTTTCATTTCTTTATACATTAATAAATAATTATCTTTCATTAAATAATCACTCTATAAAAATAGCTGATATCTTTGAATCAACATTTAAACAATGTAAAAAAGATTATAAATCAGAATATTTTTTTAAGAATATTGTTGCACAAAAACTATTTTTAAAAAAACACAATAACAACGCAACCATGATAACAGAATTGAGAGTAGGCAATAACAAAGCCGATTGTGTCATCGTGAATGGATGTACTACTTGTTATGAAATAAAAACTAAATTTGATTCTCTAGTTCGATTACCAGAACAAATATCAACCTACCTCAAGATCTTTGAAAAAGTATATGTTGTATGTGATAAAAGTCATACTCAAAAAGTAATATCTATAGTTCCTGAAAATGTTGGAATTATTGAATTAACCAATAGAGATGCACTGATAGAAATTCGAAAAGCTAATAAAATAAAAGTAGACATTGATAGAGAACTAATGATTAATTCATTAAGAAAAGCAGAATACGTATATATTGCTGAAAATTTATCAAATAGAAAAATAGCATCATCAAATATGTATTTATTTAATCACTGTTTATCTATTTTCAATCAATCATCAAATGATGACATAAGAAAACTATATATAGCTGCACTAAAAAAATATAGAAAAGTAAATTTTTCCATGCTCGAATCACTACCATCATCATTAATTAACTCGGCTATTAGCTTCAAGTTATCTCCAGCTCAACAAGAAGTTTTTAGAAATACTTTATCTTTATATCTAAGTAAGGATGATTTATGTACTTCCCTTTTATAAGAGGTAAGCAGTTCGAACTTAATGCATTACGTGAATTAGCTCCTTTATTAAATAATAAAATTTATAAACCTATAATAGAGCCAGTTAGAAAGAATTTATTACCACTAGTAAGAACAATTAAAGAATTAAATGAAAATAATATTACCCCAATAATTATTATTAATCCAAACTTAGGTGATTTTGAAAACGAACGTATTAATTTAATTATACAATTATCTTCAATGGATAATAAGATTAAATTTATCCCATGTGCAAAAATAGCAGATAATACAATTAACTATAGTTTAGTACTTAATGAATTGCCTACTGTAAATGCTATATTTATCGCTGATATCCTTGAGAAAAAACACTTCCAATATTTAAATCGTGCTACTTACTCTATCATTCCAAAACAAACTGTAGATGATGAACTTTATCAATTAAAGAATAACATTATTCTAATAGATGATCCTTTTCAAAAGAAAGCAAGAAATTCTGATTATAAAGAACGTTCAAGTTTTTCCAATTTACATATTAATTATTTGACTAGACCGAATGTTATTGGTTTCAGTGACTATGCAATTGTTGGCGCTGAATATTCTGAAACGAGAGGTCCTGCTTATGTGGTAACAATACACCTTTCTTATATAGAAAAAGACTATAACCAAATGTTTATTAGACACTTTTCTTCTGAGAAAAGTAATAGCCCAGCAAACCCTGGCGGTAAGTTCCATGAAGCCTTAACTAGATATATTAATTTTATAAATTCATATCCTAATACTTTTGATAATACACTTGGAACCAGGGAGCTTGCATATTTATATAATGAAAAACATTTTCCAGGACTTGGTCAACTAAAGAAAATCTCCATTGAGCATCATATCGAAACTCTTTGTAATTATTTATCTTCTAATATTGAGGTGGATAAATGACACTATGCTGTTCTAATTGTTTTCATGATTCTGCCATCATTAGAACTATTGGCCTTAATCATACTAATGATAGATGTGGATATTGTAAAAAAGAAAATGCATTTACAATAAATCCTAAAGATTTATCTCGATTTTTTGAACCTTTTTTAGGAATTGTAGTTGAAAGCGAAAAAGGGGAGTTATTATCTGATATTCTACAAAATACTTTTAATATCTTTAATGAAAAAATACATAATACAAAAAAATTACTTGGTGAAATATTAGGAAACGAATATATAATAAAAAAATACCTATTAAAAGAAGATTATTTAGATCATATAAGCAAATGGGAAAGCCCCCTGCAAGAAATGCTACAGCAGGCCGCGCAAATCCGATTGGAATATCCTACTTATATTTAGCTAATAACGAAGAAACTTGTATTTCTGAAGTTAGACCTAATAATACTAGCATTATTTATATATCTAAACTGATTTTAGAAGAAGATGTTTCTTTAATTGACTTAACATCTCCAAGAAAAAAAATATCAATATGTTCTTTTGATGAAAAGAAATACAACAATGT
Organism: Proteus vulgaris; assembly: GCF_023100685.1. Classification (NCBI taxonomy): domain Bacteria; kingdom Pseudomonadati; phylum Pseudomonadota; class Gammaproteobacteria; order Enterobacterales; family Morganellaceae; genus Proteus; species Proteus vulgaris. The sequence continues at coordinate 4,187,255 of NZ_CP090064.1, forward strand.
TATAAGTATTTTAAATTTATTAGAAATGCTTTCTAGTGAATTATCCAAACCTGTTAGACCAGAAAGTTCTAATATAGATTATATTCCTACTCAGTTTTTGTGTGAATTTTTAAAAAGTTTTAGTAACTGTGATGGAATAATATTTGAAAGTTCATTTGGCATGGGTAAAAATTTTGTTTTTTATGATGACTTATGTTTTACGATTGAAGAACCAATATCTTATAAAATAACAGAAATAGTCCATTCGTTTGAAAAAATTACAACTTAGTTTTTTTCTTCATAATACAAAAATGCCTCTACTTTATAAAAATAGAGGCTAAATAATTCAAAAAGACCCACACTAGGGAATAAACACAGACACCGATTGTCTAAAAACCCACTACATTAAATCTTGATACGTTCCTAGCTGATAACCTCTTTCCAAAATGGCATGCTTTAAAGCGCGATCCGTTAACACTTCCAACTCTGTTAAACGCTGAAAACAATAACCACTTGCACGCAATGGATTATCGACAAAAGCAGGATGTGTCATCACTTCAATAGAGTGCTCATGACGCGCTTTTGATTCATCAAGTACCTTTAAAAATAAAGCTTGAGTGATTTCATCACCATAAAATTGACTATCAAAACCATCACTACTTATCACACCTTGGGTATCAATCCCTTCTTTTTGTGCTAACGGTCTATCAACCCGCATTGGTAATGACTTTTCTTTGGCAAACTCCGCCACAATAGGAAAAATTTGCTTAAACATATGCACATGGTGGTGACTATCAATATGGTCGGGAGCACAACCAAAGATCTCAATAAAACGCTGATATTGTGCGTTAAGCTCAACACGAATTTCATCAAGCGGTAAATTACCCTCTTCCGCCATTTGCCACACCCATTTCCCTAATACACCTTCACGTGTTAAAGAAGGTAAAGGAGACAGTGGTTTACCCATCGTCAAAGTAAAATGAAGCCCAACACCTAAGCCAGGCAACTCATGACGCAATTGTGCTGCGTGTTCAATTCCCTCAGCATTGACAAGTGCCGTTGTTGAGCTAACAACACCATGGCGAAAACACTCTGCAATACCGTAATTTTGGCCTTTACTAAGCCCAAAATCATCCGCATTCACAATCAATAAACCAGCCATTCTGTCTCCTTATCACTTATATTTATCTGCCGACAATTAATGAGAGGCTTTTTCTAACTCAGCAATTGCTTTAGCAAAATGAGGTAGATGTGCTTTATGTGCTAATAACATTTCACGTGTAAGCACCTCTGCATCTTTGTCGGAAAGTACTAATGGCGTTAAATTCATCGCTAATAAAGCGTCATTTAGTTCACCGCTAATAGCCGCCTTACTGGCGGCAATTTCAAAGGCTTTAATGGTATGAATTAATCCCATTACCTTTTCATCAAAATGTGTTAAACGAGGATGAGGTTTAGCACCCTCTCGACCTAAAATTGCAGTCACTTCAATTGACCAATCTGCGGGAATATTATCAATATGACCATGATGTGGAATATTCACATAATGCTCAGCTTGTTTATCATTATAAATAGCATTAATCACTTCACAGGCCGCATCAGAATAATAGGCACCACCACGTAATTCCAACTCTTTCGGTTTGATATTTAAATCAGGATCTTTATACAATTCAAACAATTGTTTCTCGACTTTCTGCACTACTTTAGCGCGAGCTCCACCCTTGTAGTATTCACCCATTTCTATAGCCAACATCTCTTTTTGCTTAAAGTAATAAAGCAAATAAGAACACGGCAACATATTAAGAGAACGGATTAGCCCTTCACTAAAAGGTAAATCGAAAATATTTTTCACCGAGCCTGCGGTTAATGTTCCTGAAGCCACACCATCCAATAATTCAGGAAAACGGGATTGGCCATTTACAATGACATCTTTAATAAACACCATATGATTTAAACCAAATAAATCAATGGAGAGTTCATCTTTATCTGTTAACTTAAGAACATCTGTAATAAACATCTTCATGCCAATTGGGATATTACAAACCCCAATAAATTTCTTAAAGTTGGTATGACGATAAACCGCTTCAGTCACCATGCCCGCTGGATTGGTAAAATTAATGATCCACGCATCAGGGCAAATTTCTTCAACATCTTTAATAATATCGAAAATAACAGGGATCGTGCGTAGCCCTTTAAATAGCCCGCCCGCACCATTAGTTTCTTGTCCTAAATAGCCGTGACTTAACGGGATCGACTCATCAAGCTCTCTTGCTTTCAATTGACCAACACGCAATTGTGTTGTGACAAAATCAGCATCTTTTAACGCTTCACGGCGATTAAGGGTTTTATAAACGGTTAAAGGAATACCCGCTTTTTTTACCATGCGTTGGCAAAGCTCAAAAATAATATCAAGCTTCTCTTTTCCTTCTTCTACATCCACCAGCCATAATTCAGTGATTGGTAATTCATGATAACGCTTAATAAAACCTTCTAACAATTCAGGCGTATAACTGCTTCCACCACCAATGGTAACGATTTTTAATTTATGACTCATAAAATACTCCCATACAGCACAATAATGCTGTTATTTGTGTATTAATGGCGAAATTAAGACGTAAAGAGCCCTGAAAAAAATAAGCTTATTTTCTTCTTTCTCTCTATTTCAAATAAAATCAATCTTTATTATTGATTAATTTTTTACGCTTAATAATGAATTAGTTTGTTTCTTTAATACTGCACAAATTTTTTCGATAACTATTTGGCGTCAATGATGTTATTTTCTTAAATGTCTTAATAAACAGACTTGGGCTACTATAGCCAGAATCAAAAGCAATATCGGTTATCGAATAATTTGTTATTTCTAACTGTTTTTTCGCAAAATTAATTCTAATATCATGAATAATTTGCATAGGCGTTTTATCGTAATAACGCCGTGTTGCCCGTGTTAAATACTCTTGTGATTTTCCTGATAACATCACCATATTAACCAATGCATTTTCACCAAACTTTTGTTTGTCATGCATCTCGCTTACAGTGTCTCTTAGCCATAAAGGAATATCATCTTCAATACGATTATCTCGATGGTGTCGTAACCTGTTCACCACATTAAAGGTGACAATTTCAATAAATTCATTAAATTCCGTATGGCGAAAATTCAAAGAGCCAATAACAGATTCAATATAGGAAAGAAATTCATTTTTTAATTCATAAACTTGTGAAGCGATAAAATAAGCAGGTAATAACGAGAGGTAATGTTTATCAAAAAAAGCTTTACTAATTCCCACATTTAAAATGCGTGTTGCACCAAAATCATAAAAACTCTGATGGTGAGAGCCTATGGGAATAAAAACAAAATCACCACGCTCTAATAAAACCTTTTTTCCATTAATCTCTTGATAATAACGCCCTGTTAAAACAATGGTGAATTCATAATAATCATGTTGATGCAATCCGCTGACACTTTCTGTTTTATTATAAATAAAGACATGAAAATTTTTGCCATTAAATAGCTGATCTTCATAGACCATACGTATTTCGCTTTGTGCTCTCAATGACTCCACCACAGTATTCACCTTATTTTATCTTTTCATGTAACTCGATTAATTCTGTCACTAATTCTCTAGCTAACATTGAAGTCATTAAATGATCTTGTGCATGGACTAAAACTAAACTGACTTTCGTTTTCCCGATACCTTGGTCATCACCAATTAAACGTGTCTGTATTTTATGGGCTTCATTTAATGCTTCGCGAGATTGCTCCATTAACTTTCTAGCGCCTTCAAAATCGCCTTCTTTGGCTTTTTTTAAAGCGCCATAGGCTACGCTGCGTGCTTGGCCTGAATTAATGATAAGACCCATGATTATCTCTTCAAATTCATCTTCTGTAGCACTGCTATCAACGGCATTTTCAATATCTAACATGGTATATCCTCTTTGACTCTAAAAAGTGCAGAGAAACCTCTGCACTCCTTTTTCTATGACTTAAAATTTCAATGCATTGGCAATATCCTCTTCACTCTCTTCTTTCTCAATTTCAGTTTGTGCTTTGTTTGAGATGATAACGAAAGGAAGATAAATCAGTGTTGCTACACCCAAGTTAAACAGCGCTAATAACAGTGCTGCGATACTACCGTTAGTATTAAAGAATGCACCTAATCCCGTTGGCATCGTCCATGGCGCTATATTTGTTACCGGTGGGATTATCCCTAAGTAATAAGCCGTCACAGTAATTGCAGCAAGAATAGGTTGAATAAGAATAAAAGGAATAAACATCACTGGATTCATAATCACAGGTAAACCAAAAATAATCGGCTCATTAATTTGGAATAAACCTGCTGGCAATGCCAGTTTAGCAACTTGGCGATGATCCGCACGACGAGATGCGATAAAGATTGCAATAATAAGTCCCAGTGTTGCCCCTGTACCGCCTAAGAAGATAAAGGAGTCTAACATTGGTTTTGCCCAGAGATGGAACGTCTTACCTGCGGCTAAAGCGGCTTCTACTGAACCGTATTCAGTATAAATAGAAACGTTTTCTAATGCCCATGGTGTCATGATACCACTATCAAGTGCTGCAAGTGCCAGTGAACCATGAATACCAAAGAACCACAGTAGAGAGGTAAAAATAACGTATGCCCAACCTACAACAGAACCCATTGATGCTAATGGTGTTGAGATAGAGTCTAAAATAATTTGATGGAAGTTTGTTTCATACGTCGCTAATCCCCACGAAATAATCCCCATAATTGATAAGATAATAAAACCGGGAATTAACGCAGAGAAAGAACGTGAAACAGAAGCAGGGACACTATCAGGTAATCGAATAACCCAATTACGACGCACAATAAAGGTAAACATTTCAGCCACAACAAGACCAATAATGATACCTGAAATAATATTTGCCCCACCAAGCCAATTAGCGCCAACAGCATAAGCGCCAGCCGCATTGTAAGGTGTTACCGTCATAAAGGCAGCAATAGAGAGTAAGCCTGCCGCAATCGGATCAACTTTTCGCTCTTCTGCTAATGCCATTCCGATAAAGAATGGCGCCATCAACGACATTATGCCTAATGTACCGTTATAGACGTTCCCCCCAATAGCTTTAAAACCATTGAGTGTTTCTATTGTTGACGCATCAAGGCGGATACCTAGAGAATAAAAAAAGGAGCCATCACCAAAACTAAGAAAAACGTTATTGATAAGTACAAACATTGCCCCTGCAAGGGTTAACGGCATTAAACGAATAAAGCCATTTTTAATCGCATTAACGTGAGGTTGCTTTCCAATTTTAACCGCAAAAGGAAGGAGTACCTTTTCAAGTGAACCAATGAACTTACTCATAGAAAAATACCCTTTAAATGCCGCTAATTGCTCGGCTTGCTGAAAAATTCGCTCTTTGACTGGAATAAAAAATTAAATAATAAAAAATAAAATTAATTTGTTGTTGCAGATGCTTTTTTAATAGAGGCGACAGCGGCTTTTAACACGCCTAAGCCATCTACTTTTCCATATAACAGAGAATCGATCACTTCGACCGGTTTATTCGGGAGTAATTTTTGAATATCAGGTAACATCCAGCTAATTTGTGGACCCAGCAAAATCAGATCCGCATCCTGCCCTTTTTGTGCAGCTAAAGTTTCAGGAAAAGCTTCAATGACCACAGGCACATCATATTTCTCTGCTTGTGCTCGCATTTTGGTCACGAGAAGGGATGTTGACATGCCAGCAGAACAAAATAAGTAAATATATTTCTTTTGCATAAAACCCTCTTGAGTTGGCAACGATTTACCCTAGAGATAACAAGGCTTTCTCTTGTGCATTCATTACTGTGTCAGTACAGAAACCGAAGTAAGATTAAAATAAGGATTGTTTCTGCTTGAATGAAGTATACGCAATGATACTAGTTAACGATATTTCTTACAGGTTAAGAATTGTCTCTCCTTGACCTGCTCTTTTGACACTCTTCACAAATTGAGCAAATAATCTTAAGAGTTCTTTCACGTCACAAAATTTGTTCTCTATTTTCCTTTAATGATCTCTCGCAAAATTTCGCCATTTTAGTCAAGTTAACCCTTTATTATTATGAGAATGTGAATTAGTATCATTACTCTTTATACTTTTGATGGTATTATCATCTTCTTTGTGGATCGACATTTAAGCCACTGCTGTAAAGATCCGTCTTATTTCGTGTTGCAACAATATGGGAAAGAGAATGTTTAAAAAGTCATTAAGCCCACTGTTTTTACTGCTTTCTTCACTTGTTATCGCTGGTTGTGATAACGCTCAAGACACATCAACAGCACAATCAGCAGAGAAACAAACTCTCACGATTGAACATTTTCAAGGGACAACTGAAATCCCAGCTCACCCACAGAAAGTGGTTGTGATGAATATGGAAACCCTTGATATTATTGATGCATTAGGTGCTCCTATTGTTGGTCTGCCACAAACTAATGTTCATTTACCTAAATTCTTAGAAAAATACACCAATCCGAACGACTACATCAATGAAGGTGCGTTATTCGAGCCAAACTATGAAAAGCTCAGCACAACAGCGCCTGATTTAATTTTAAGTGGTAGCCGAGCTCGCGATGCATATGCAAAATTAAGTGAAATTGCGCCTGCGATTTCAATGGATATCGACCCTAAACGTTTTGTCGAAAGCCTTGCTGAACGCACAACAACATTAGGTCAAATTTTTGGCAAAGAAGAGCAAGCCAAAAAATTACTGGCTGATTTCAATAGTAAAATTGATACTGTAAAAGCCAAAACACCGGATGCTGGTAAAGCGATGGTTGTGTTAGTCAGTGGTGGTAAAATATCAGCGTATGGCCCAGGCTCTCGCTTTGGCTTTATCTATGATGTATTAGGTTTTGAACCTGCTTATGTTTTTGATAGCCCAGGTTCACACGGCAACATCGTCAACTCTGAATTACTGTTAAAACTTAACCCAGACTGGATGTTTGTTATCGACCGTGACGCTGCAATTGGTCGTGAAGATTCACAACCTGCACAACAAGTCCTTGATAATGCGCTGGTCAGAAAAGTAAATGCTTGGAATAAAGACCAAGTTATCTATCTTGATGCAAGCTCTATTTATATTTCTGGCGGGATCCAAACTTACTCTCGTTTAATGGATACTATCAATCAAGCGCTGGATCAAAAAAAATAAAGTAACTGAATGAAAACGTTCCATTTATCATTGGGGATAGGACTTGTTGCTATCCTCTCAATGATCAGTCTATTTGTCGGCGCAGGAGATATTACTCCTGCTTCGCTTTTTTCTGATCCCGATATGCGTGATATCTTCTTTATCAGTCGTGTTCCAAGAACCCTGTCATTATTACTCGCCGGTGGTGCCATTAGTGTTGCAGGCTTAATTATGCAACTGCTAACCCAGAATCGTTTTGTCGAACCCTCTCTTGCGGGAACCACTCAATCTGCAAGCCTTGGATTATTAGTCGTTATGCTGCTCTTTCCTGCGGCTGGCATCTTTACCAAAATGTTGGTAGCGACCGTTTTCGCCCTGCTTGGTACTTTATTATTTATGTTGCTTCTGCAAAGGATCACCTTAAAAACGACATTAATAGTGCCTTTAGTGGGGATTATGCTTAGCGCTGTTATCGGTGCGTTGACTATCTTTTTAGCAGTTTATTTCGATTTATTGCAATCTTTAGACGCATGGACAAGTGGCGATTTTTCAAGTGTATTACAAGGCCGCTATGAGCTTTTATGGCTTGTCGGTGTGCTTGCGCTAATGGCATGTTGGGTTGCTGATAGCTTTACTGTGGCTGGAATGGGACGTGAATTCTCCATTAATGTGGGACTTAATTACCGTAAAGTGATGATCATTGGATTATCCATTATTGCACTGATTAGTGGTGTTGTTGTGTCTGTTGTTGGGGCATTACCTTTCCTTGGCTTGATTGTCCCCAATCTAGTGAGCTTAGTGATGGGTGATAATATTCGTAAAACCATTCCGTGGGTTTGCTTGAGTGGTGGTGCGATTGTTTTATTGTGTGATGTAATTGGCCGACTTATTCGCTACCCATTTGAAATTCCTGCCAGTGTTATTTTAGGCGCTGTGGGTGCCGTTATTTTCCTTTTTTTACTACTAAAGCAGCAACGTTATGCAAAAAGTTAATTCAGCCATAATTAGCAAATGTACTGGCGCTGCCGAACATAAGAAAATGCGCCTTTCGCCCATGTCTCGTATCTGGTTATTATTAGGGGCATCGTTATTATCTATTGTGTTATTTATGACGATAAACCTAAACGGCAATATCTCTTATATTCTGACTCACCGTGCCTACATTATTCTCACCATGATTGTGGTGGCGTTTGCAGCTGGTGTGTCGACGATTCTGTTTCAAACCATTGCTAACAACCGTATTTTGACTCCTTCATTAATGGGTTTAGAAGCTCTGTTTGTGTTACTACAAACCGTGTTTGTCTTTTTTGAAGGCGATATGCCCGCGTCATGGATGTTGAACTTATCAAAATTCTTTTTAGAATCAACATTATTGGTGCTATTTTCGGTTGTACTTTATCGTTGGTTGTTTAGCTCAGTACGTTTTAACATCAATTTAGTCCTGATGATTGGGATTATCTTAGGTACGTTATTTCGTAGTTCAGCCACACTATTACAACGTTTGATGGACCCTAATGAATTCTCCATTTTACAAGGTCGCATGTTTGCCACCTTCACCCGTGCAACCCCTGATCTTATCTTTTGCGCTTTAGCCATTATCGTTGTCGTCGGTATTTTACTTTGGCGGATGCGCTATAGTTTTGATGTAATGGCATTAGGCCAAGCGAATGCGATTAACCTTGGTATTAATTACCGCAAGCAAACCACTTATATTTTATTACTGATTTCTGTCTTAGTGGCTGTTTCGACCGCTTTAGTCGGTCCATTAACCTTCTTAGGTTTAATTGTCGCTAACCTTGCTTACCATATCAGTGGCAGTAGCCAACACCGTTTCTTAATGCCTGTTGCCTTTTTACTGGGTACTATCGCCTTAATTGGTGGGCAATTAGTTTTAGAATATGGTTTAAAAATGACAGGAACACTTTCTGTTGTGATTGAGTTTGTCGGCGGGATGTTCTTTATCTACTTGGTGTTAAGAAGACTTTAATATGATTGAAATCAACAAAATATCAAAGCATTATCAAGATATAACCGTTCTCGATAATATTACAACAACAATTCAACGTGGCGGTATTACTTCGATCATTGGTCCTAATGGTGCAGGTAAATCCACACTACTTTCTGTTATTGGACGTTTATTAATTCCTGAAAGTGGCATGGTCAGTGTTAACGGCATGGATGTTGCTGCAACAGATAGCGATGTGCTGGCAAAAAACCTCTCAATACTGCGCCAAGAAAATCAGTTCGTCAGTCGTTTAACCGTAGAAGAATTAGTTGGCTTTGGGCGTTATCCTTACAGCAAAGGCCGTTTAACGCTCAATGATAAAAAAGTCATTGATGAGTCATTAGCTTTTTTAAATCTAACTGAATTTCGTCATCGCTATCTAGATGAGTTATCGGGTGGGCAACGTCAACGTACCTATGTTGCGATGGTGCTATGCCAAGATACAGAATATGTCATGCTTGATGAGCCACTGAATAATCTTGATATGAAACATGCGGTAATAATGATGAAACTTCTGCGAAAAGCCGCAAATGAATTAGGAAAAACCATTATTATCGTTATTCATGATATCAATTTTGCCTCTGTTTACTCTGACTATATTTTAGCCATGCGTAATGGACAACTGTATTATCACGGCTCACCCAAAGAGATCATGAAAGCAGACATTATCGAAGATATTTTCGACACCCCCGTTGACGTTAAAGAGATCGACAATAAGCTAATTGCTATGTATTACTAATTCTATTTAGCCCAATTATCGTCAATAAAAAGCATATTGTTCTTCTCATTAACAACATGCTTTTTTATTGCCTCTTCCCTTGCTGAAGTAACTCAGAATCAATATCTTCAAAAATGGATTGCCACTCATCGTCATCAATATCCATTAGCCCAAAATAACGCAGTAAAAAAGTACCTTCTGTCGCCAAAAAAGCCAGTCTTGCACGTTTTCCAGCCTCCGTTGTTGTATCTAACCCTGTCAATCGCTGTTGATACCACTCTTTTGTACTTTGTAAATATTCTGGCGTCTGTAGCAATGCCGCCATCAAACTCGCGCCTTTGGCAAAAGAGACTTTATCGTGATGATGTGTTGCACGGATATGTGCAGTAACACGATTATCAGGAGAATTATCCTTTTCAACTATCTTGTTAAATTGGGTTTCATAACTCTCTTCCCAGAAATCAAACATCGCATCAATCATCGCTTCTTTACTACTAAAACAGTATTGAACGCCCCCTTTTGAGATCCCCATTTTTTTTGCAACAGTATCAATCGTTAACGCTGCGGCACCTTGTTCCATCACGATATCGAAGATCGCTTCTAATAATTTTTCTCTATCAATAGTTCTTTGACGTCCCATAAAAAAACCTCTTTTCAATACGGTCGTATGGATTTATATTATAGCCGCTAGTAAAAATAATACACATAAAAATAACTGAGATTTCTATGATAAAAGATTATAAACGTTGGATAGTATTACTTTTGGTATCTAGTATGCTGTTTCTCATCGTTGTTGATGTAACTGTGCTTTATACCGCATTGCCACGTTTAACTCATGATTTAAACGCCAGTGCATCAGAAAAATTATGGATAATGAATGCTTACCCGTTAATTGTTGCTGGATTACTCCCTGCAGCGGGTATGCTCACAGACCGGATCGGCCATAAAACACTCTTTATTTGTGGGTTACCGCTATTCGCTCTCGCTTCTTTGTGTGCAGCTTTTTCTCCCACCGCAACGACCTTAATTGCATCTCGTGGTTTTTTAGCGGTAGGTGCAGCAATGAGTATGCCAGCTACCCTGTCGATAGTACGACAAGTCTTTAGCGACTCACAAGAGCGCGCTATTGCGATTGGTATTTGGTCTGCGGTTGCCTCTGGCGGTGCGGCTTTGGGGCCTTTAATTGGTGGGATGTTGCTTGAACATTTTTGGTGGGGTTCTGTCTTCTTAATTAACGTCCCTATTGTTCTTTTGGTATTACCATTCTCTATTTGGCTTATTCCTAAGTTTGCTGGACATGGTAACCATAAAATTGATTATTTAAGCTCAGCACTGATCCTAGTAGGTTTAATCAGCGCTATTTATGCTTTAAAAGAACTAGGAAAACCTTATACACAGTGGAATGAAGTCACTATTACAGGTGTAATTGCGGTAATTTTTCTTACGCTATTTTCCTTGCGCCAGCGTAAACAAACTCACCCGATGATTGATTTTGGGTTATTTAAAAACCGCTTTTTTAGTATCGGGATTTTGATGGCTGTGCTTTCTATGGTGATCATTGTGGGTATTGAATTGCTACTTAGTCAGCGTTTACAGCTTGTTGCGGGTTTTACCCCTTTAAATGCAGCATTAGTGATCTTACCTATTCCAATTGGCTCTGTGTTGGCATCCCCTTTAGCGGGCTATTTTTTAACACGGCTAGGGGAAATTCGCCTGATCATCAGCGGATTTCTACTCACTCTAGTGGGAAATCTGTGGTTAATTGCCGTTTACCAAACAACATCGCCAATGGTGTTAATCGGTAGTCTATTCTTAATCGGTTTTGGTTTAGGTGTTATTTTTACCACCGCATCGACATCCATTATGTTAAGTGTTGCTGATAAACAAGCGGGAATGGCAGCCTCCATTGAAGACGTTGCTTATGAGCTTGGGAGCGTGATTGGGGTGACATTTATGGGCAGTTTGATGAGTACCGTGTACACCTTAAAGCTAATACTACCTGATTCATTAGCTATCAACGATGCTGTCTATGACAGTTTAGACGAAGCCCTGATTGTGGCAGAAAAGTTGCCAAATGACGTAGCTTCTCTTGTGATATCTCAGGCAAATTTAGCCTTTGAAAATGCCTTTTTCGTGGTATTAGTTGCTACCGCAATTATTACAGCATTAAGTCTTTTTATATTGCCATTTATATTGCGCAATAAGCGTTTATATTAATTTTAAGCGATACCTTTTCAGGCTGATATATTTTATCGCACTGAAAAGGTATCGCTATGATCTAATTTGAAATATTTAAAACGCGACTAATTTCTCCAGATGCTAATAAGCAATCTAAACTTTGTAAATTTGTCTCAATAACATTATTAATATATTCAATGTTAGATTGATGAATATCTCCCTCAGCGTTCAATACATCAATCAATGGTCTTGTTCCTAAACTTTTGTATTGTAATAAATAAAGATCCCTCGTTTTTTCTGCTGTTTGTATTTTTTCTTTTTGTGAATTCATCATAGATAAATTACCCGTTACTTGAGATAACGCGACATTTAATTGCTGCTTTGTATTAATCGCTATTGTTTCATATTGATATTGGCTAGCGAGTAATTCATTAGCGGCTTGGGACATTTTTGAATATTTACTGCCCCCTTCAAATAAAGGGATATCCACGTTAAGCTTAATCTCTCTTCTATCAGGATCATAATCAACATTATCATTTTTATTGATATTTGTTCGATAGTTACCTTCCAAATAAATTGTTGGGAAATTATCTAATCGCGCATATTCCATATTTTTCTTTGCAAGTTCATGATCATATTTAGCAAGTAACATATCGGTTGATTCTGCTCCATGATCTGCATATTGATAGCAAATATTAGAAAGATGAGCATCAGTAATTAAAGGGATTTGAGAATAGCTCACCGCATTATTTGTGTAATTTTGTAATAATGCATTCCAGCGCGCTTGCTGTGTTTTATAGCTATAAAGCAATGCTTGTGCTGAAACAAGTTTATTTTTACTTTGTACATAGTCAGCTTGTGTAGAGGCTCCTAATGAAGAACGGCTCATCGCTAATTGCTCTATCTCACTAAAACCTTCCACTTGTAATTGTGCAATATTAACTAAATTATTATAAAGAGAAGTATAGAAGTAAGCTTGTGAGACTTGATAAATCAGATCTTGCTGGCTTTTTAAAGAAACTATTTTTTCTCGTGCAAAAGAAATTTCTGCAGAATCCACCTTTGTAGATGTTTTCCCAAAGTCATACACCATTTGTCTAATGGTAAAACGAACATCCGAACCTTTATTATTATTTCCATACCGATCTTTATTTTCATAGAGCTTGTTATCCATTCCTACACTGACTTGTGGAAAATAATCTGCCCGCGATCCATCAACCATATCTTGAGCCGCTCTTGCTAAATATTCACTATTTCGTAATGATGGATGCCAATTTAACGCTAATTCCACCACAGAAGACAGCGACTGTTTCTCAATACCTGTTTCCGCTTTTTGCATTGGTTGTAATACATTAGATTGAGCATCAGCAACGCTCATTGATTTTGTAACACCCTGAGATAAAAAACGTTTAGAAGGCTCTACCTCCTTATGGATATCCACAATATCTAGAGTAAAAGAGTTAACTGGTTCAGTTTGTAATGTTGCATTCGCTTGTTGTATACCACTGCCACCTAATGACAAAACTGACCCTATTAGTAAAACAGTATGTTTGATTTTTTTCATTTTATTAACCTATTACCGTTCTCTTAATGCTTCATTAATTTTATTAAATGGCTTAATTAAATACTGTAATACTGTTTTACTGCCTGTTGTTATTTCGACAGACGCAATCATCCCCGGCGTAATAGAAAATGATTTTCCCGCCTTATTCACTAAATAATCTTTATCGGTTTTGATATATATTTTGTAATACGTCACATCACTTTTAACTTCATCTTTCACCGTATCCGGTGAAATAACACTGACCGTTCCCTCTAATCCGCCATAAATAGCATAATCATAAGCCGTTATTTTGACTTTGGCTTCTTGTCCTGGATGAATAAAAGCAATATCTTTTGGCGATATCTTAGCTTCAATAATTAATGTATCTTCCAAAGGAACAATATCCATCAAAATACCATTTGGAGGAACCACACCACCAATTGTTGAATTTTGAATATTCTTCACAATACCTTTAACTGGCGATATCATAGTTGTTTTTTGTACAAAATCTTGTCGCCCTTTAATTAAAGGCGCTAAGCTATCTATTTCAGCCATTACTTTCGCGAGTTCTTGTCGCGCAGTAACATAAAAATCCGAAGTGTATTCTTGTGTTTTACTTTCTAAATCAATCAATTCCTTTTCTAATCTTAATACTTCAACGGTACTACTAGCACCTTGGCGAGCAAGTTCTTTATTAATATTTAATTGCTGACGAATAATGTGCTTACTCTTTTGCAAATTAGCGAGTGTTTGAGTAAGTTTTTGTTTGCGAGACAAATAAAGCTTATTTTCATAATTAATTAATTCAGTTTGCGTTTGTAATTCCTCAGGGAAAACCAAATTAACTATTTTATGTTGTTCAACCTCTGCTTTTAATCGAATAGATGTTGCTAAAGCCGTATTATATTTTGCCTGTGATTCCTCTAGGCTTGATGCTGTTCTTGTCGAATCTAATGTCGCTAACGTTTGTCCAACTTGAACAATATCCCCTTCTCTCACAAAAATATTAGTTACAATCCCACCATCTAGAGATTGAATAAGTTGCTCTTTAGAACTTGGGATAATTTTCCCATTCCCTTTTGTCACCTCGGCAACTTCAGCAAAATAAGCCCAAATCACCATAATAAATAAAAAGATAAAGATAGCCATGATAATACGATTTGCTCTACTGGCTTTAGTATCATCAATCAAACCAAATTCAGCAGCATCACCAATACTGTCTTCAATAAGATAGAGATCTTTATCTTTTTTATTCGTAATATAACGATAATCCGCAATAAGATTTTTTATTCGTTTAAAAAATCCCACTTTTTCTTCTTGGGTCTGTTGTATTCCTTGATTGTGTTGTTGATTTAAACTTTCTAATTCTTTTACCAACTTATTCATCTCATCAGGAGATACTGCATTCGATGAGTTATCTTTTTTATTTTTCATCTGTTACTCCTGAAAGCATTTTTAATGCAACTGCTTTGGGTTTATCAAGTACAATTTTGCCACCCGAAACAACAATAATACGATCCACAAGTTCTAATAATTTTTTTCTATGCGTGGTAATAATAAATGTTTTTCCAAGAGACGTTTTTTCAATATTCTTAATGAAATTAGCTTCAGTAATATCATCAAGAGATGCTGTTGGCTCATCCAATAGTAAAGTCGTTGGTTTTTTCAATAACAAACGGCTTAATAATAATGACTGTTTTTGCCCTCCTGATATCCCAATACCGCCTTCTTGAATAATATAATTAATCCCTTCTGGTAATTTATTTATAAATTCAGCAGCACCTGTTTCCTCAAGAACTTGATAAATTTCCTCATCGGTAGCTAATGGATTTCCTAATGTCACATTATCTCGTACAGTACCGTAAAATAACTTAGCATTTTGGCTTAAATAGCCCACATCTCTACGTAAATCTGAAGGATCTAAGGTATTTAATTCAATATTATCTAGTGTTATTGTTCCTTCTTGATATTCCATCTTACCAAAAAGTGCCGAAAGCAAAGAGGATTTACCCGCACCATTGCGACCTATAATCGCAATTTTCTCACCGGGTTTAATTTCTAATTCATTTATATAAATCGCATAATTTGGGCTATTTTGATTAAATTTAAAACCAATATTCTCTAATTTATAATGGCCTTTAATAAAAGGTAAATGGACTTTTTTAATAGACGTAGGATGATCAACTGGTAATTCCATAATAGACGTCAGCCCTTTTATTGATACCTTAGTTTGTTGCCAACGCGTAATAATATTCGCCATTTGAGAAATAGGCCCCATCATTCGGGAACTTAATATAGAAGAAGCGACGAGTGCCCCAGTGGAGAGTTCACCACTGATCACTAAAGGGGTTCCCATACAAATCACCCCCACAAACACACTGTTTTGAATAAAATAAGCCATACTACTTAATTTATGTGTTAGGTGTTTTAGCTTTAAACTGGCTTCAGCACTCGTTTTTGTATAATGGATCCATTGCTGTTGAAAACGATACTCTGCCTGCATAGCTTTGATATCATCAAGCCCTTGAACTGATTCAACAATCATGCCACTACGTAGAGTGCTTTCTCTCATTGCTTCGTTGGCAAGCACAAACAATTTTTTCTGTGCTAATAGCCCAGGCGTTATCATTAAGAAAAAACCAGCTAATGGAATGACACAAATAATTCCGCCAATCATATAAATAATAAAGAGAAAAAAGAGAAAGAAAGGTAAATCTGCAATGGCTGCGACTGTACTAGACGTCATCATTTCTCTAATTTGTTCAAGATCACGCAACTGAGAAATAAAAGAACCTGTAGAAGGTGGGCGATTACTGTCTTTTATCCTTAAAGAATGCCCATAAACACGATCTGACATGCGTAAATCAGCTTTTTTTCCTAATAAATCAATCACTCCATAACGCAACATTTTAAGAATATAATCAAAAATAAAAGCAATTAATACGCCCACAACCAAAACAAACATCGTTGAATAAGATTGTGATGGAATAATCCTATCATAGGTTTGCATAGAATAAGTGATCCCAGCCAAACCCAAGACATTAATAATAAACGTTGCCATAATGACATATTTATAAGGAGAAACGTCTCTTAATAAAATGCGCCATAGCCAATGTTTTTCTGTCGGTTTAATATATAAATCCACTCTTGGATCAGGTCTATCAACCATTGGTCTAAAAATAGCAATTCTTTTTATATTTTCTTTTAGTGTGTCTATATCAACATCAATAGCTAGACCATGATCGCCGCTGAATAATATTGTCGCGTTATTGCCTTTTATATTTTGAACTATCCCCACTCTGCCATCATTACTTTCAACAACAACAGGTAAAGACCAAACATTGAATTTAAATTTTTTGCTGTCTATAAATTTAGCAACTAAACAACATTGTCTAGCTAATAATTTAATTACGTCATCA
The DNA here is from genome assembly GCF_023100685.1 of Proteus vulgaris. Lineage (NCBI taxonomy): Bacteria > Pseudomonadati > Pseudomonadota > Gammaproteobacteria > Enterobacterales > Morganellaceae > Proteus > Proteus vulgaris. The sequence goes on from NZ_CP090064.1 coordinate 4,204,247, forward strand.
TAAGAAATATTATTCTCATACCATTTAGCCGTGATATTGATATTTTCTGGTGAAAAATCTAATCGGTAATGATTGGCTATATTTATAATCGCTTCTTTATAATTTTCTAAATAGCAATGAGCGTTATTATTTTCACTATTTTCCATAATAATACCTTAATATGGGAAAAACATCCTCATGCCGTATTGGCACGAGGATGTTAATTATTTATTTTATTTTTATAGATTTAGATATTATGAGTTGTCCCCATATCTTCCTCTGTTATTAGTGTTGCAACCTGATGAGATTCAATATTCCCATCATGTGTCGTTTCACTAACAAAAAGTGGAGACTGAATTGCCTGTTCTGTTTCTTGAGAAGCTGGAACAATATTATCAATATTAATATTGGCCTGACTTGCATCCGTTAACAATTCACTTAATTCAGGTAACTCAACATTATCTTGTTGTTCATTCGATATTGTTTCTGAGGCTTCACCTAACTGAAGTAATGCCGCGATATCAAGATTATTTTCTCCATCAACGTCAGTGTCTGTGTCGGTATCTACATCAGTATCTGTGTCGGTATCAACGTCAGTGTCTGTGTCGGTATCAACGTCAGTGTCTGTGTCGGTATCAACGTCAGTGTCTGTGTCGGTATCTACATCAGTATCTGTGTCGGTATCAACGTCAGTGTCTGTGTCGGTATCAACGTCAGTATCTGTGTCGGTATCAACGTCAGTATCTGTGTCGGTATCTACATCAGTATCTGTGTCGGTATCTACATCAGTATCTGTGTCGGTATCTACATCAGTATCTGTGTCGGTATCTACATCAGTATCTGTGTCAGTGTCTGTGTCGGTATCTACATCAGTATCTGTGTCTGTGTCTGTGTCGGTATCTACATCAGTATCTGTGTCGCCTGTCGATGGTTTAGTTGGTGCGATAGGATCAATATCGATATCATCAAAGTTTATGCCATCATTTGAATCTTGGTCTGTAGGTGGCTCTTGTGTATTTGAATTCACATTACCTTGTACAGATAAATAGTTTTTGCCAAGAATAAATGCATCACTTTGAATATGCTCCCACTGACCACCTTCATAAGCGATTGCAGCATAAATCCATTTCAGATCAGGATATTGGTCGGTTGTTACGCCTTCAATTTTGACAACTTTTTGGCCACCAATCATTTGAACAACGCCAGTACCTACAACAGTCTTATAATCATAAAAATCATAGACTTTTATCTGTTGTCCTACTTCAAATTTGGTACTCTTCAAGTAAAGGTGTTTTTTGTTATCCACCCAAGCTGTCACATCTTTCGTGGTAATGTCAGCATATTTACCCGTTATTAAATCACTATGAATTTCGGCTGGTGACTCTTTCTTACCGAAAGAAGCACTCTTAGAAGATTCATTTTCACCAACACCAACACGACTAATGGCTAAATTGCTTGAATCACCTAACCCTTTAACGGTATCCCATGAATGTGCGCCAGAATATTCAGTCACCACACCCACAAATTTACCGTTATGTAATGCCACATGCCCTTTACCGATTTCTTCAAAATCTCGTATACCTAATAGGTTTGTTGAGACTTTATAGAGAGTAAAGGCATCACCAGCTTTCAAACCGTCACCCGTGATCATAATCGTATGATCTTCAGTGATGTATGCTTCGACATTCTTAGGTGTTGAAGAATCCTTAACTTTAAAGCTACGACTAATATCTGAGGTGTCTTTTCCTAACTCTTTTTGATAGCCATACAGATAACTTAAATCGTTACCACTCGACTTGATATTGTTTGCTGTTTCTTTATCTACAAAAATATCAACGTATTTGCTGCCATCTGTACGAGTGTGAACAGTACCTGAACCAAATGTTTTATCGACAGTACCAGAAATATTACCTAGCCATGCGCTATACCACGGTAAATCTTTACCTCCTAATGTAAAGACCGCACCATCAACAAGTCGGGCTCCTTCGATATGAATTTTACCGTCATTGGTAACAGTAATATCCAATGCTGTATCCAATGCACCCGCTGGTTTCTGCGTTTTTTCTCCCGTACTTAAATAAGGGTCAAACATTTTCAGAGAGTTAAGTGCATCGTTATAATCTTGCTGCAATTCAGCCAGCTTGATCTTCGAAATCGTTCCTGACAACTTAGCTTCCGTCATCACTTTATTGGCAGTTTGTAACTGTGTATAAAGCGAGTTGTAAACTAAATCTTTTTGTTCTTTGGTATCTGTTGCATTGAGTAACTTTTCAATGTTTTTCGCTTCAGAAACAACATTATCAATTAATATTTGAGCCGCGACGATTGGATCTTCAGCTGACAAATTATTGACTGAAATGTTGAGTTTATTCAGATTAGCCTGAACCATATCCAGTGGTGCACCATCAATAATTGATTGCTCAACTAATTGATAAGCTTCACTCAGTTCTGCAGCTAATTTCTGAACAGCATCATATTTCTCACTCGCACTCTTAATACCTGACAGCTCTTTTGAAGAGGCATAAGCCTGATTCGTCATTTCCGTCAGTTGAGTGATGCTATTCCATGCTTTTGAGAAACCTTCAATTTCTTTACTAAATTCTTCAATTTGATAATTGTAATACGCTAATTTAACGTCTTTAACGCCTTTCGCGGAGTACTCTTCCGATAGTACTTTCGCATCATTTAATGCACGAATAGCAATTTTGTACTGCTCTTCAAAGACAGCATGATTAGAAAGCGTTGATTTATCTAAGTTGATATGTGCGTTATACACAGACTCTTGCAGTAAACTCATGACAATATCGAGGTCAGCAAAGGCTTGCTCACCTAACTGTCCATGGAATTCATTCATTAAGTTTACTTTGGTTTCATTAGCAGTATGCGCTGCACTATTAAGATAAGTCGTGCCTGCACTGTCTAATCCCAACTCTTTCGCTTTATTAGCACGCTCTTTACCTTCAGCTAATAACGCATTTGCTTCCGTTACGATAGATAAGAACTCGGTAGGATCTTTGATTACCGAAGTTGGGTCTTTTTTCAGTAGCTCATCGGCTTTTTTATACTCATTTGTCGCAGTTGTTAATAACTCTAAAGAGAGTGACATACGTGAGTAAGCATCAATTTCCTGAAGAACCCCTTTTGGATAATCAAGCTTGTTATCAAGTGAGTTGTAATACTTGTTGAGTTGATCTGTAAGATAATCTGGAACACCTTTGCTAGAAGCATTTGCTACTGCATCTTTAGCATTATTCAGACTATCTTGAGCCGCAATGACACTATTTTTAATTGCTGTCGCTTGCTGAATAGAAGTAATGTTGTTCTCTTTTGCTTCAGCCGCTTTATCAACCGCTTTTCTAACAGCAACCTCAGCTTCAGTTATTGCAGCTTTGGCATCGTTATAGGCTTCAATAATATCTTCTTCAGTAAGTTGATTATCTTTTGCTTGAGCAATCAATACTTCAGATTCATTATTTTGTTTATCAACAAGCGCTTCTGTTTCATCAAACTGCTTATCAACACCAGTGAAGGTTTTCAATAAAGCATCTTGTAAAGAACCGGCACTGATTGATGATTTAATATTGCTGACAACATCATCATATAAGCCTTTTGCTTCAATCAGTTGTTCTTTGGCTTCTAGCGCTTTAGCCAGTTTTTTCTCTGCTAACAGAATATTTTCTGCAGTTGGTGTTTTAACAGCTTGTTTCGCTGCCATTAAAGCATCATCAGAGAGTGTTTTTGCATTATTTAATGCAGTATCAAGTGCGCTTTTGAAAATACCTAATTTTGCTAATGCATTCTCAATATTCTCTGGTGATTTATCTTTAGCCAGATCATTAATTGCATCATTCGCATCTTTAGCTTTATCTTCTAAACCATCAATATCAATCGCATTCAGAGTTAAGCCATCTAACGTAGTTTGCGCTGAACCAATCGTATCATTTGCACCATTAATACCTTTTAATGCATGTTCAATTAAACCTTGATCCACACCATCAATGTTTGCCGCATCATTAATGACACTGTGCAGTTTTTCTATATTCAGCTCAGCTTTATTAATAATATCTTGAGCATCTTTTACTGCTTTATCAAAGTTCTTAACATTAGCAGGACTTGGATTTTTCTGTGCGTGATCAAAAGCTGTTTGTGCTTTATCTACCGCTTTAATCACTTCGTTTAATTGCGCATTAATAACATTATCAACATTTAACAATGCTTTATTAATGGCGTCACTATCACCTGAGCCAATTTTATCTTTAAGATGATCAACTAATTGACTGATATCATCACCTTCAAAATCAGGTAATTTTTCATCAGGAATAGCATTCTTCGCTTTCGCAATATTTGCCCCAGCTTTGCTGATTTCATTGTCAAAGTATTTAATATTGGCAATGTATTCTTTAAATTCTGGGTTATTTTCTGGTGTTAAGCCTTTACTAATCGCTTTTTCAACAGTCTTTTGTAAGTCGCTGGTATTCTCTTTAGCTAATGTATACAGCTCATCAGCAGTATTAAGTAAATACTTCACATCTTGTAAAGCCTGCTGATATTCAACGCTAGACTTATCCATTTCGGCAAGTTTTAGTGCTGCTTCTAAGGCTTCTAAGGCTTTACTCGTAAGCTCTTGAACTAACTCATTGTTATTATCAATAGCTGCTTTTAATGCCTTATTGAAATTATTGATACTTTCTTTATTTTTTGGATCTAATTTATCTAATGCTGTATTTAAATCATCAAATACAACATGAGACTCAATTTCCTGAATCTGTTTATTCAGGTTATTAGCTTCTTTTTTCAGATCATTGAGGCGTTCTAAAAGCTCTGCTTCCGTCGCTTCATATTTCGCAATAACATTACTACCTACACCACCTTTTAAGGCTTTATCTAATGCAGCTTTTACTTTCTCATCAGCTAATTCTGCATTTTCAATAGCTTTAGTGAACTCATTTAAGACTGCTTTCGCATTCTTAATATCTTGTTCTTTAGGTGATGTTGATTCCAATAGTTTTTCAATTTGACTATTCGCTGTTATGCCTTTTTTCTGAGCTTGAAGAATTTCAGTATCAAGTTTATCCAGCGTATTTTTGATATTCGCAATTAAATCAGGATCACCTTCCTGGTTATGTAAATTATCGAGAATATCAAGCGCATTATTAAGTGCAGTATTCGCACTGAGTAATGAGGTATCAGCTTGATCAGCTAGCGCTTCTGTAACAATGAGATCAATATCTGTACCTTGTGCTTTTTCGATTAATTTATCGAGATGATCTTTACTATTTTGCGCTTTTTCAATGTATTGAGTCGCATCACGAACTGACTGTTCAGCAATCAATAAATCATCATAATTGCCTGATACTTTAGCTTTTTCAGCGTCATCTTTAGCAATATTCGCTTTTTCTTCAGCTAATTTAGCTAAATCAGCCACCAACTCAGCCGCTTTTTCTAAACTCTCTTTTGCTTTAGCCTTATTCTCATCCGTTGGATCTTTAATCACATCATCAATTGCAGTATCTGCATCATCTAATGCAGGCTCTGTAATGTCTGAAGTTAATTTATCCAGAATATTTTGAGAAGTAAGAAGGTCATTTTCTGCAGTTGTCAGATGCTCAATCGTGATGTTTAAATCAGTAGCAGCATTTGTCGTATCAACGCCTTTGCTTTCTGCTTTATCAATTAATTGGCTTAATTGCTCTTTTGCAACATTTGCTTTATCAAATGCTTCTTGAGCTATTACTAATAATGCTTTGGCAGCCAATACATCGTCAGATGTTAAACTTTCACTTGCTGTTTCTGCTGCAACTTTTGCTTCATAAGCGAGTGTTTGTGCTTTCTCAGCCAACGTCACAACATACTCAGAGGCAGTGTCTAAAACCTCTTTAACTTGCTCTTTTTCTTCATCTGTTGAGTTTTCATCAAGATCATCAAGGCCTTTTTCAGCATCATCCAATGCACCCTGACCATCAAGATCTGCTTTGATATTTGCTAATGTATTTTCAGCATCACCCACAAGATTTAGCGCATTATCAATATGTTCATTCGCTAGGATAAATTCTGCCGTTGCATCCTGAACATTAACTTGTTTTGCCTGCGCTTTTTCAATCAGATTTTCTAATTGTTGTTGCGCTTCTTGAGCTAATTTAATTGCATCTTGAGCGACAACGACTGCATCGTAAGCCAATTGAATATCTGCGTCAGATTTACTGATAGCCGCTTTATCTGCCGCCTGTTTTGCTGCTTCTGACAATGCTTCAGCTTTTTGCGCTAATTCAGAGCCATATTTAACTGCATTATCAACCGCTTCTTTGGCTTTTTCTAACTTATCTTCTGATGCATCTTTACCCAAATCATCAATAATACTATTAGCATCATCAATTGGATTTTTATCATCAGTTTTACGTAAATCTTGGATAATGGCATCAGTATCATTAATCAGTTGATGCGTTGTATCAAGATTCGTTTGAGCCTGTTGAGCATCATCTAACGCAACCTCTGTTGAAACACCTTTTTCTTGTGCTTTAACAATAAGTTGGTCTAACTCTGCTTTTATTTGCTCGGCATGAGAGAATTCAACTTTTGCTTTCTCTAATAGAGCTTCAGCTTCAACAAGATCAGTCTGTTTACCGCTATTGAATGCTTTTTCTGCTGCTGATTTAGCAAGTTCAGCCAATATCAGTGCATTTTCTGTCACAGTAACAACATATTCAGATGCTAATTCAACCGCGTCTTTCGCTTGCTCTTTATCTTGCTCTGATGAATTTTCATCTAAATTATCAATAATCTCAGTACCCTTATCCAATGCATCTTTTGCATCATCAATAAGTTGTAACTTATCAAGAATTGACTGTGTATCTTTTAGATTTTGAGTTGCTTCATCTAATGAGATTTGAGACTTATCAGCATCAATTTGAGCATCCGCTGTATCAACACCTTTACTTTGTGCTTTTTCAATTAAGCTATCTAATGTTGCTTTAGCTTCATTTGCTTTATCTAATGCTTCATCCGCTTTAGCAAACAATGTCTTAGCGGCAGCAAAGTCTTTCGCACTACTGGAGATCAATGCTTTTTCTGCTGCCAGTTTAGCACTACTAGATAAAAGTTCTGCTTTCGATGCTAAATTAACCACTAAATCTGAAGCAGCATCTAAAGATACTTTTGCTTTAGCTAATTCATCTGGTGTTGAATTTTCAGTTAAATCATCAATCAGATCATTGGCCTTATCTAATGCATCTTGCTCTTTCAGTAAGTCATTCACCATATCCAAAATATTTTGTGTATGACTTAAAATATCATTGGCATTATCAATGTGTTCTTGTGAAAGAAGTGCATCAGATTGGGCTTCATCTGTATTAATTTCTTTAGCTATCGCCTTGGTAATTAGCGCATCCAACTTATCTTTAGCGACTTGAGCCTTATTAACTGCCTCTTGTGCTTTTTCTTGCAATAAAAGCGCGGTGTTCAGATCTTTTTCTTTGCCAGAAATGAGAGCTTGTTCAGCAGAATCATGAGCTTTTTTAGCCAAGATTTCTGCTTTTTCAGCGAGACCCACCACATAATCAGAAGCTGCATTTAATGATGCTTTAGCTTCTTCTTTTTGTGCATCAGTTGGATCTTCTGGTAAATCTTCAAGAATATCATCGGTTTTATCCAAGATATTCGTATCTTCACCATTAGTTTCTTTATCTAACATATCAATAATAAACTGCACATTCGCTAGTGTATGTGCTGCATCATCAATATGTCCCTGCGCTTTATTTGCATCAATTTGAGCATCAGTTATATCAATATCTTTTCCTTGAGCTTTTTGAATTAAGACATCAAGTTCAGCTTTTGCTTGTTTCGCCGTATTTAATATTTCATTGGCTTGACTTAATAACGTTTTGGCTAAATCAATATCGACTTTATTCTCACTAATCAATGCCTTATCAATGGCAGCTTTAGCCATATCAGCATAAAGATCAGCTTTCAATGCCAATGCAACAACATATTCAGAAGCTGCATCTAACACTTTTTTCGCTTCAGCTTTCTCTTCTTCTGTTGCTGTATCTTTATCTAAGTCATCAATAATTTCGTTACCATCATCAATATTCCCACCTCCATTTTCGGTTGTGGTCAATGTATCGATGATTTTTTCAGCTGCATTCAGCGCACTGTTGGCGTCATCTAACTGTGCTTGAGCTGTTTCTGCGACCTGTTGTGCATCGGCAGTATCAACCCCTTTAGCGTTCGCTTTACTGATCAACGCATCTAACTTGGCTTTCACCACTTCAGCGTTAGCAACGGCTTCTTGCGCCACTTTTAGATCGGCTTGCGCTTGGGCTAAATCGGCTTTATCACCACTTATTAACGCTTTTTCCGCCGCGGTTTCTGCCGCTTTGGCTAACGTTAAGGCATCAGTAATTTGCTGGCCAATCAACTCGGCGGCATTATCCAGCTTCGCTTTAACTTCGGCTTTTTCTTTGTCAGACGCATCATCCGGCAGATCGTCGATCGCCGTATCAGTGTCATCAATCACATCGACGTCTAACAGGCTGTCGATGATTTGCTGAGCATTTTCTAAGGCTAATTGTGCGTCATCTAACTGTGCTTGAGCTGTTTCTGCGACCTGTTGTGCATCGGCAGTATCAACCCCTTTAGCGTTCGCTTTGCTGATCAACGCATCTAATTTGGCTTTCACCGCTTCAGCGTTAGCAACGGCTTCTTGCGCCACTTTTAGGTCGGCTTGCGCTTGGGCTAAATCGGTTTTATCACCGCTGGCTTGCGCTTTTTCCGCCGCGGTTTCTGCCGCTTTGGCTAACGCTAAGGCATCAGTAATTTGCTGACCAATCAACTCGGCGGCATTATCCAGCTTCGCTTTAACTTCGGCTTTTTCTTTGTCAGACGCATCATCCGGCAGATCGTCGATCGCCGTATCTGTGTCATCAATCACATCGACGTCTAACAGGCTGTCGATGATTTGCTGAGCATTTTCTAAGGCTAATTGTGCGTCATCTAACTGTGCTTGAGCGGTTTCTGCGACCTGTTGTGCATCGGCAGTATCAACCCCTTTAGCGTTCGCTTTGCTGATCAACGCATCTAATTTGGCTTTCACCGCTTCAGCGTTAGCAACGGCTTCTTGCGCCACTTTTAGGTCGGCTTGCGCTTGGGCTAAATCGGTTTTATCACCGCTGGCTTGCGCTTTTTCCGCCGCGGTTTCTGCCGCTTTGGCTAACGCTAAGGCATCAGTAATTTGCTGACCAATCAACTCGGCGGCATTATCCAGCTTCGCTTTAACTTCGGCTTTTTCTTTGTCAGACGCATCATCCGGCAGATCGTCGATCGCCGTATCTGTGTCATCAATCACATCGACGTCTAACAGGCTGTCGATGATTTGCTGAGCATTTTCTAAGGCTAATTGTGCGTCATCTAACTGTGCTTGAGCGGTTTCTGCGACCTGTTGTGCATCGGCAGTATCAACCCCTTTAGCGTTCGCTTTGCTGATCAACGCATCTAATTTGGCTTTCACCGCTTCAGCGTTAGCAACGGCTTCTTGCGCCACTTTTAGGTCGGCTTGCGCTTGGGCTAAATCGGTTTTATCACCGCTGGCTTGCGCTTTTTCCGCCGCGGTTTCTGCCGCTTTGGCTAACGCTAAGGCATCAGTAATTTGCTGACCAATCAACTCGGCGGCATTATCCAGCTTCGCTTTAACTTCGGCTTTTTCTTTGTCAGACGCATCATCCGGCAGATCGTCGATCGCCGTATCAGTGTCATCAATCACATCGACGTCTAACAGGCTGTCGATGATTTTTTCGGCCGCATTCAGCGCACTGTTGGCGTCATCTAACTGACTTTGCGCTTTATCTGCCACCAACTGTGCATCGGCAGTATCAACCCCTTTAGCGTTCGCTTTGCTGATCAGCGCATCTAATTTGGCTTTCACCGCTTCAGCGTTAGCAACGGCTTCTTGCGCCACTTTTAGGTCGGCTTGCGCTTGGGCTAAATCGGTTTTATCTCCGCTGGCTTGCGCTTTTTCCGCCGCGGTTTCTGCCGCTTTGGCTAACGCTAAGGCATCAGTAATTTGCTGACCAATCAACTCGGCGGCATTATCCAGCTTCGCTTTAACTTCGGCTTTTTCTTTGTCAGACGCATCATCCGGCAGATCGTCGATCGCCGTATCAGTGTCATCAATCACATCGACGTCTAACAGGCTGTCGATGATTTGCTGAGCATTTTCTAAGGCTAATTGTGCGTCATCTAACTGTGCTTGAGCGGTTTCTGCGACCTGTTGTGCATCGGCAGTATCAACCCCTTTAGCGTTCGCTTTGCTGATCAACGCATCTAATTTGGCTTTCACCGCTTCAGCGTTAGCAACGGCTTCTTGCGCCACTTTTAGGTCGGCTTGCGCTTGGGCTAAATCGGCTTTATCACCGCTGGCTTGCGCTTTTTCCGCCGCGGTTTCTGCCGCTTTGGCTAACGCTAAGGCATCAGTAATTTGCTGACCAATCAACTCAGCCGCATTATCCAGCTTCGCTTTAACTTCAGCTTTTTCTTTATCAGACGCATCATCCGGCAGATCGTCGATCGCCGTATCAGTGTCATCAATCACATCGACGTCTAACAGGCTGTCGATGATTTTTTCAGCCGCATTCAGCGCACTGTTGGCGTCATCTAACTGACTTTGCGCTTTATCTGCCACCAACTGTGCATCGGCAGTATCAATCCCTTTAGCATTCGCTTTGCTGATCAACGCATCTAACTTGGCTTTCACCGCTTCAGCGTTAGCAACGGCTTCTTGCGCCACTTTTAGGTCGGCTTGCGCTTGGGCTAAATCGACTTTATCTCCGCTGGCTTGCGCTTTTTCCGCCGCGGTTTCTGCCGCTTTGGCTAACGCTAAGGCATCAGTAATTTGCTGACCAATCAACTCAGCCGCATTATCCAGCTTCGCTTTAACTTCAGCTTTTTCTTTATCAGACGCATCATCCGGCAGATCGTCGATCGCCGTATCAGTGTCATCAATCACATCGACGTCTAACAGGCTGTCGATGATTTTTTCAGCCGCATTCAGCGCACTGTTGGCGTCATCTAACTGACTTTGCGCTTTATCTGCCACCAACTGTGCATCGGCAGTATCAATCCCTTTAGCATTCGCTTTGCTGATCAACGCATCTAACTTGGCTTTCACCGCTTCAGCGTTAGCAACGGCTTCTTGCGCCACTTTTAGGTCGGCTTGCGCTTGGGCTAAATCGACTTTATCTCCGCTGGCTTGCGCTTTTTCCGCCGCGGTTTCTGCCGCTTGGGCTAACGCTAAGGCATCAGTAATTTGCTGGCCAATCAACTCGGCGGCATTATCCAGCTTCGCTTTAACTTCGGCTTTTTCTTTGTCAGACGCATCATCCGGCAGATCGTCGATCGCCGTATCAGTGTCATCAATCACATCGACGTCTAACAGGCTGTCGATGATTTTTTCGGCCGCATTCAGCGCACTGTTGGCGTCATCTAACTGACTTTGCGCTTTATCTGCCACCAACTGTGCATCGGCAGTATCAACCCCTTTAGCGTTCGCTTTGCTGATCAACGCATCTAATTTGGCTTTCACCGCTTCAGCGTTAGCAACGGCTTCTTGAGCCACTTTTAGGTCGGCTTGCGCTTGGGCTAAATCGGCTTTATCACCGCTGGCTTGCGCTTTTTCCGCCGCGGTTTCTGCCGCTTTGGCTAACGCTAAGGCATCAGTAATTTGCTGACCAATCAACTCGGCGGCATTATCCAGCTTCGCTTTAACTTCGGCTTTTTCTTTGTCAGACGCATCATCCGGCAGATCGTCGATCGCCGTATCAGTGTCATCAATCACATCGACGTCTAACAGGCTGTCGATGATTTTTTCGGCCGCATTCAGCGCACTGTTGGCGTCATCTAACTGACTTTGCGCTTTATCTGCCACCAACTGTGCATCGGCAGTATCAACCCCTTTAGCATTCGCTTTGCTGATCAACGCATCTAACTTGGCTTTCACCGCTTCAGCGTTAGCAACGGCTTCTTGCGCCACTTTTAGGTCGGCTTGCGCTTGGGCTAAATCGACTTTATCTCCGCTGGCTTGCGCTTTTTCCGCCGCGGTTTCTGCCGCTTGGGCTAACGCTAAGGCATCAGTAATTTGCTGGCCAATCAACTCGGCGGCATTATCCAGCTTCGCTTTAACTTCGGCTTTTTCTTTGTCAGACGCATCATCCGGCAGATCGTCGATCGCCGTATCAGTGTCATCAATCACATCGACGTCTAACAGGCTGTCGATGATTTTTTCGGCCGCATTCAGCGCACTGTTGGCGTCATCTAACTGACTTTGCGCTTTATCTGCCACCAACTGTGCATCGGCAGTATCAACCCCTTTAGCGTTCGCTTTGCTGATCAACGCATCTAATTTGGCTTTCACCGCTTCAGCGTTAGCAACGGCTTCTTGAGCCACTTTTAGGTCGGCTTGCGCTTGGGCTAAATCGGCTTTATCTCCGCTGGCTTGCGCTTTTTCCGCCGCGGTTTCTGCCGCTTTGGCTAACGCTAAGGCATCAGTAATTTGCTGACCAATCAACTCGGCGGCATTATCCAGCTTCGCTTTAACTTCGGCTTTTTCTTTGTCAGACGCATCATCCGGCAGATCGTCGATCGCCGTATCAGTGTCATCAATCACATCGACGTCTAACAGGCTGTCGATGATTTTTTCGGCCGCATTCAGCGCACTGTTGGCGTCATCTAACTGACTTTGCGCTTTATCTGCCACCAACTGTGCATCGGCAGTATCAACCCCTTTAGCATTCGCTTTGCTGATCAACGCATCTAACTTGGCTTTCACCGCTTCAGCGTTAGCAACGGCTTCTTGCGCCACTTTTAGGTCGGCTTGCGCTTGGGCTAAATCGGCTTTATCACCGCTGGCTTGCGCTTTTTCCGCCGCGGTTTCTGCCGCTTTGGCTAACGCTAAAGCATCAGTAATTTGCTGACCAATCAACTCGGCGGCATTATCCAGCTTCGCTTTAACTTCGGCTTTTTCTTTGTCAGACGCATCATCCGGCAGATCGTCGATCGCCGTATCAGTGTCATCAATCGCCTTTTTCTGCTCTAACTCTAATTGCAGTTTCTCTAATAACTTACCTAACTCATCTAATGTTTTACCGAGAGAGTCAGTATTCGTTGTTAATAGTTCTTTGGCTTGATCTATAATTTTTGAATCAACATTAAGCTTTTCGCCTTGCTCAATTAATTCATTTAATTCAGTTTTTAATTTATCAATTAGAGCAAGTGCTGTTGTTGCATCTTTATGAGCTTCTAACGCTAAATCTAGATCTTTCTCATCACCTGTTTTTTGTGCTTTTTCAGTTGCTTCTGTGGCTTTATCAACAAGACTTTTTGCAGCATCAATGATTTTCTTCAAATCTAATGATTTATCGACAATCAGTTTTTCAGCTAACTCTTTTTCAGTTGGCTGTGGTGGCGTCACATGATCTGGTGAACCACCACTACTGCTACTTGAAGAAGAGGCTATTGCAATCCCTGCACCAAGAACGGCAGCACCAATAGCGATAGAAAACCATTCGCCACCAGTTAAACCTAATAAATTTTCACTATCTGTTGCATCATCTAATTTATTAAAAATAAGCTCTAATTTATCTGAATTAGGTGTTAAGGATGCTTTGTATTGAACACCATCCATTTCTACAATAAAGTAATTTTCAGATGTATTAAAAAAATCATTAATAACTAATTTCTCACCGTTATTTTTAACAATAATAAGGTTATTATCGTCTTTAATGATTGTTTTTATTTCCGATCGACTTATTTTTATAACTTGGCCTTTCTCTATATTTATTTCATTTCCAGTCTGATTGTTCATAAATAATCTCACCGTTAATAATCAATCTTTTTTGGATTACATTTTTAGGATTGGTTATATTTATATAAGATTATGAAAATACACACCTTATGCATATTTAAGTAATCTTAACTTCATATTTAAATATGAAATTAACCTACATTGTCTTTAAAAAAACAAAGGAAATCCTTTTATAAATTTAATAAAAACAAATGAAAGCAGGCATATAAATAACCTTATCGGTATCATATAAGCAATATTATTTAATTAAAGTCTTTAAAAGATAGGTGATGTTAATTTAGAGGTAAAACCCAAGCCGTATATATAGATATAATTATTTGTTTTCACAATTAATGCTATTTCAAATAATTTTAAATAATGAAATATATTTTTTGTTAATTTAATACCTTATTTATATGTTTTACTCTTCAAAAAAACCTATTTATATACTCCTCACATAATCATAAACAGATAATCTTATTTAGTATAAAAATACGATTAAAAATAAAATTTTATAAGAAGAGCTATTTTTAGCCATATAAATACATGGAAACCTAGAATATTAAATTATCATTTAAATATACTTAGTGATTTCTTTTTAAAAAAAGATAAAAAACAGGTTAAGAGATTGTACCAGTTAAAAACGATCAACTAATTCAAAAAGTTAAAACTAAATCATTGATCAAGTTTAATTAAAAAAGAGAAATCCTCCCTATTTTTAAGCGCCAAAATCAAGCAACAAAAAAGAAACATTTAATTAACAAAACGCTTAAGAAAAATAAATGTGATAGTATATTTACTCGTTTTTATCCGCATTCACTCCAATTTATATTTTATAATTCACTATTAAATTAAAAACTTTAACTTTTTATTCTGTTTAAGTATGTATCGCCTTATCTTTCAAATGTATTTTTAATAGAAGATATCTATTATTCGATTTACTCTTTTTTTGATATACAAAAAGCCTCCTTATACAAGGATCCCTTGATTTATTCGTCTTTTTTCAGCATTACATTACTAGAATTTTGCCAATAAGAGAGATGTCAAATACTCAGATAAAAGACTGAGCACAGATCATTTGATAACCAAATTTTAGATATTTGCTATAGATATCAACTAAAACCTATCGATATCCAGCGCATCCATACTAAAATGAGAAGGCGATTGCCCCATCTGTTTTTTGAACATTGTCGAGAATGAACCGGCACTGTTATAACCCAAGTCAAAGGCAATTTCAGTAATACCGCGTCCAGATAAGATTTGTGTTAATGAATTCAATAAACAGACTTGTTGTCGCCATTGTGAAAATGACATTCCTGTTTGTTGGCGAAAAAAACGGCTAAAAGAGCGCTCACTTTTATGTAATTTATCTGCCCACTGTTGCGGTAAAGAGTCTATTTTTGGGTTACGAATAAAATCACGACATAATTTAGCTAATTTACTGTCTTGTGGAATAGGTGCAAAAAATGGTAACGGTTTTGCTTTCGCTAATTCACATAAGATTAACTGCATTAAAAGACCATCTCGCCCTTTTTTATCATATTCTGCGGGTACGTCTACGGCTTCAAGCAAGAGTTGGCGAAAAAGAGGGGAAACACTGACAACTTCACATTGTTTGCTATGTCGAGGTGCTGCAGAAGGCTCGATATATAAGCTTCGAGTACTCACATCTAACATGCGAGTTTCATGCCCAGTTTCTGGAGGGATCCATACACCACAAGACGGCGGAATAACCCACTCACCATCATCTGTACTTACTTCAATTAAACCCGTTGCAGGGTATAAAAATTGGGCTCGACGATGTTGATGCGTTTCTAATAACGTATTGGGCAAATAGTCTGTACCCAGCGCAATAACATCTCGGTCAAGTGAATCGACGCTTTTTAACGGTACATTTCTCACAGTTTAGACCACTCTCTTTTTATTTTCGTCCTTTTTAATATAGCAGTAATCCCACACTCTACACACTGGCAAATAATGGTCTATATAATTAAAATCGTTATATATTTAAATAAACAACGAAATAACCTTATGTGAAATTTCAACCTTCTTGATATCTATTTAACAAACCCTATTAACAATCAAAAAACGAGCTTTTAACACCCCTCGTAAATAGGCTGAAATTCGAATGTCATTGTCTGGTTTTAGAATGTTGGCAAAAGATTAATCAACTACTATCCCTCTCGCAGATGTTAATTCAAGCATTCTGCAATTATCTATGCATTCAATAATAATGCAGCGGATACCAGACATTCCCTTTATCCATAGCCTAGAAAAATCACGCACATTCTTTATATCAAGTATCGGGTATATCGGGATCCGCCTATTATGTTTAAGGTAGAGTTCATTATGAGCAATCAGTCCGATCACGATAGTGATACAAAGAGCATTCTCAACGATGTTAGCCGCCGTCACTTTATTCAAGCGAGCTCAGCATTAGTCACACTTCCTTTTCTCGCATCAAACTCTTTTGCTGCGACAACAGACAACGCTATTCCAGTAAAACCAATAAAAACTGAAGATGGCGAACGCGTTGTTTCAACTTGCAGTAGTTTCGACTGTGGCGGTAAATGTGATATTCGAGCCCATGTAAAAGATGGCAAAGTCACTCGTATTAGTACACGCCCAGATGCTGATCTAGATGAAGAGATGCCAATTATGCGTGCCTGTGTACGAGGCCGTGGTTATCGTAAATTTGTCTATCATCCAGACCGTTTAAAATACCCGATGAAACGCGTTGGCAAACGAGGCGAAGGTAAATTCGAACGCATCACTTGGGAAGAAGCAACCACCCTTATTGCACAAAATATGCAGCGCATTAACCAGCAATATGGTCCTGCATCACGCTTTGTCAGCTTAAGCACAGGGGTTACTGGCGGTATTTTCTCTGGCGCGAATATGTTACGTCGCCTGTTTAATATTACGGGTGGTTTTCTGGAAAACTATCACTCGGTCAGTAACGGAAATACCCTTGCCGTCACTCCTTACACTTATGGCACTGCCGCTAGTGGTAGCACACTCGATACGTTAGAAAATACCCCTCTTGTCATTTTATGGGGTCATAACCCTAACGAAACTATTTTTGGTCATTCAAACCATTTCTTCCAAAAAATGAAGAAAAACGGCACTAAATTTATTGTCGTTGATCCACGTTATTCTGATACTGCCTCTTCTTTAGCTGATCAATGGATCCCGTTACTGCCAACAACGGATAACGCCATGATGGATGCAATGATGTATGTCATCGTAAGCGAAAATCTGCACGATCAAGCCTTTATCGATAAATACACTGTCGGCTTTGATGAACACCAAATGCCTGAAGGTGTGGGTGAAAATGAGTCTTTAGTTGCCTATTTAATGGGTAAAAAAGATGGCATTAAGAAAACCCCAGAATGGGCTGAAACCATCACTAAAGTGCCAGCAGATACTATTAAACAATTAGCTCGCGAATATGCATCCACAAAACCAGCAGCATTGATGCAAGGTTGGGGGCCTCAGCGCCATATTTGTGGTGAACGGACGGCACGTGGTGCGACATTACTTGCCACTATCACTGGTAATGTGGGTGTTCGTGGTGGTTGGGCTGCTGGCTATGGTATGGCTTTAAACTCTGAACTGCGTAAAACCATCGCAGGGCCAAGCCTATTAACCAACCCAGTAAAAGCAAAAATCAATATCACCAACTGGGTACAAGCGTGTGAAGACAAAAATTTAGTCACACCACAAAATGGGTTACTGAACGCCGAGAAACTTGATACTGAAATCAAGATGATTTTCTCAATGGCGGGTAACTACATGACAAACCAAAATACCGATATTCTTCATGCAGCTAAAGTACTTGAAGATGAATCGAAAGTAGAATTTATCGTTTGTAGTGATCTCTATCTAACCCCAAGTGCAAAATACGCTGATATCTTACTTCCAGAAACCAGCTTCTTAGAACGCTGGAACATCGGTGGTACATGGAGTTATGGCGACTACATTATTCTTTCTGAAAAAGTCATCGAGCCTGAATTTGAACGTCGTACTGACTATGATTGGTTACGTGAAGTTGCCGATAAATTAGGTGTGGGCGAACAATTTAGTGAAGGTAAAGAGACTGATCGCGATTGGATTGAATACTTAGTTGATGATGCCAGTGTTAAACGTCCCGAAGACGGTATTCCAACTTTTAAAGAGCTATTAGTTAAACGTCGTCATCTCTTAAAACATCGTCCTCATACTCAAAATGTGGCGTTTGAGAAAAATATCCAAGATATCGAGAATAATCCATTCCCAACGCCATCAGGCAAAATTGAGATTTTCTCTAAACGTTTATATGACATGAATAATGTCGATATCCCTGCGCTTTCTCATTATGTGCCTGCCATTGAAGGTCCTGAAGATACGTTGACGGATAAATTCCCGCTACAACTTATTACATGGAAAGGACGTAATCGCGCAAACTCAACGCAATTTGCCAACCCTTGGTTACAAGAAGTACAGCGCCAAGAACTTTGGATAAACCCATTAGATGCCCAAGATAGAAACATTAAAGAGGGCGAAAAAGTCAAAGTATATAACGAACGTGGGATCACGATGGTTCCCGTCAAATTAACACAACGAATTATGCCTGGTGTCGTCGCCTTGCAAGCAGGTGCTTGGTGGCAACCTGATGCAAAAGGCATAGATCAAGGTGGATGTGCCAACGTATTAACATCATCCCGTAGCACCGCAATGGCACACGGCAATGCTCACCAAACATTATTGGTCGAGGTAGCAAAAGCATGAGTAAATTTATCGTTTATCCCGCTATAAGCAACAAACAGCTAGGGTTTTATATCGACAGCGCTCGCTGTTCAGGTTGTAAGGCGTGTCAGGTTGCGTGTAAAGATAAAAACAATCTTGATGTTGGACGCAAATTTCGTCGTGTCTATGAAATCACTGGAGGCGGTTATACTCGCAATCCTAAAGGCGCGCTAGTCAATAATGTCTTTGCTTACACGTTGTCTATCTCTTGTAACCATTGTGACGACCCTATTTGTGTTAAAAACTGCCCAACAA
Source organism: Proteus vulgaris (assembly GCF_023100685.1). Lineage (NCBI taxonomy): Bacteria > Pseudomonadati > Pseudomonadota > Gammaproteobacteria > Enterobacterales > Morganellaceae > Proteus > Proteus vulgaris. The sequence continues at coordinate 4,223,097 of NZ_CP090064.1, forward strand.
CAGCAATGCATAAGCGTGAAGGTGATGGCATTGTCATGGTAGATACAGACAAATGTGTCGGTTGCGGTGCTTGTGCGTGGTCTTGCCCTTATGGCGCACCACAAATGAATCCAGAAACCAAACAGATGTCGAAATGCGACTTTTGTATCGATTTACAGCAAAAAGGTGAACAACCGGTTTGTGTTGCAACTTGTCCTTTAGGTGCAATCCAATTTGGTCCTATTGATGAACTACGTGAACGCTATGGCGATTTAGATTATGTCACCGGTTTACCTTCTCCTGAAATAACGCATCCAAACCTTGTTATTAACCCACATCAGGGTGCCAATAATGACGGAATTAATAATAAGGGAGAAAGAAAATGAATGAATGGTCATTGTTAATCTTCACATTTATGATGAATGCGACTATTGGTCTTGCACTAACAACAGGACTTTTTGCTCGTCGCCTTTCTCATTATCTCAATGCAGAAAGCTACTATCGCTTTATGTTGTTAGCCTTATTTGTGATTTGTGGGTTAGCTGGTTTAGGCTCTATCGCTTCAATTACTCACTTAGGTGTGCCATTAAATGCCCCTAATGCCATTAGAAATGTTTTTTCTGCTTGGCTAAGTCGTGAAGTCGCCGTCACTGCTATTTTTGTCGGTTGCTTAGGATTAACTTTTTTATGGCTCTGGCGCACTCGCAAACTCTCAATGCTGTTATTAAGTACCAGTATTCTGATTGGGTTATTTGATATTTACTGCATGGCGTCGATTTATCGCCATACCTCCATTTTGACATGGATGGATCCTAACACTTACGTGATGTTCTTTGGAGCTATGTTAACGCTTGGTGCTGCTATTTTCTTTTTGCTGATCAAAGTATTACAACGTGTAGGAAGTAAATTAGGTATTGAAATACCGCAAGACTCTTTCCCAATACGCTGGAAATGGCAGTTATGGGGAATAATGGCATTTAGCTTAATTGGTCGATTACTGTATCAACCTTTTTATGAGCAATATTTAACTAGCACGTTATATAGCCAAAAATCGGTGACATTTCCGTTATCGCCTATTCAAGTGTATTACGCCATTGGTTCGTTACGCACTACATGCTGGATCTTAGCAACCTTTGCAGTATTGGCTTGTGGCTATAGTTTAGTGAAATTTTTAGCCCCTAAAAATCAAGGTAAATCAACTGAGTCTATTTTTGTACTTGGCTGTGTTATCGCAATTATCGCTGACTTTATGTTGCGTTATGTTTTCTACTCAATTCACTAGTAGTCATTGAGCAAGTCGTTTAAATAATAAAAAAACAAACCTCATTGATAGGGGTTTGTTTTAAGGAAGTATCAAAAATTATGAGCAGACTCTCTTATTATGCGGCTGCATTTAATTTATTGGGAATTTGTTATTTATTCCCACCTGATGATGACACCAATAAAACTGCACTCAACTTTTTTAAAACTGGGGATTTTGCAGCGCAGTGGCCTTGTAAAATTGAAAGCCGTCTGTGTGAACGTTTAATGAATTCTGCTTCTATCGATACAGAACAATTAAAAACTCAATGGCAAAATCTTTTTGTTGGCCCTAATGCTTTACCAGCCCCTCCTTGGGGGTCGGTCTATTTAGATCCTGAAGGTTTATTACAAGGGGATTCTACCCTTGCATTGAGTGAGTTTTTAAAACGGGAACGTTTAAAAGTAAATACGCCTTTTCCAGAGCCTGTTGATCATATCGGTTTGATGTTATTTCAAGCGGCGGTATTGGCATCAGAAAAAAGAGAAGACGCGGTTAATGAATTACTTTCCCTTCATTTGACTACATGGCTACCTCACTATTTAAATAAATTAAAAATGAGTGGGTATAGCCAATTTTATAGCACGTTAACAGAACTGGTAACCATCACGGTGAACGCATTCAGAAAATAAAAATTTATTAACAACTTATCATCCTAACATAATTATTTAAGGTAATTTGGACCACGCACCCAGATTACCTTTTTTCGTTTAGGTCATTCCTTTTTAAAATTATTATGATTTTAGCCCTAAGCGTTTTGTCAAACGACGTAAGTTAGCCGGATCAAGCGATAATTCTCGTGCCGTTGCCGCCCAATTTTGGTTATTACGTAATAATGCTTGTTTAATTAAATCCCGCTGAAATTCATCCGTTGCTTCTTTTAAATTCTTTTCTTCAGAAGGTAATGTTTGAGAGGCAGAGTGAACTGGATTTTCAGCCCCTAAAGCAAAATGGCTAATTTGTAAAATAAGGCTATCGGTTTTATTTCCAGCTCTTGCTAAGACAATTGCTCGGTGAATGGTATGTTCTAATTCACGCACATTACCCGGCCAAGAATAATGCAATAAATAAAGGCGCAATTCAGGACTAATAATCACTTGCGTAAGATTAAAACGCTGACGATATTGCTCGCAAAAATAACCCACTAATAGCAAAATATCTTCGTCTCTCTCTCGTAATGGCGGAACATGCAAAGGAAAAATACTTAAACGATGGAAAAGATCGGCACGGAAATTGCCCGCTAATACTTCCTCCCATAAATCACGATTCGTTGCCGCTAATACACGTACATTAACGCGCAAATTACGATCGTCACCAATACGTTGAATATCGCCATATTGTAAAACACGCAGTAATTTTGCTTGGAGTGATAATGATAACTCCCCAATTTCATCAAGGAATAACGTTCCATTATCCGCCATTTCAAATTTACCACTACGATGGCTAATTGCGCCGGTAAAAGCCCCTTTCACATGCCCAAATAATTCACTTTCTGCCACACTCTCAGGAAGTGCTGCACAATTTAAATAGACTAACGGATTATCTGCACGATTAGACATTTCATGAATAGCTTTGACCACCAGCTCTTTACCCGTTCCCGTTTCACCACTCACCAAAATATTCATATCTGCGGGTGCAACAATTTCTATTTCTTTTTTCAGTTGCATCATCGAAGGCGATAAACCAATAATTTCTGTTTTTACTGTGGGCTTAAACGTATTGGTTGGCGTAAATAACATATTTTGATTTTCGAGTTGCTCAATCAATAATGCATTATTTAATGCACCAGAAGTTAATGCTGCAATTAAACGTAATTCTTCATCACTAAAAGTATCGAACTGATGAGGGTCCATTCCATCAAGTGTTAACGTACCAATTAAATCTTGCCCAGCAAATAATGGTAATCCCACACAAGCATGAACTTTTAAATGCTCTCTATCTGGAATAAGGCCATCATAAGGATCGGGTAAATCACTGTCCGCGGGAAAACGCACCACATCCCCTGCTCGCGCTATAGTTTCAAGACGAGGATGCCCTTCTAGTAAAAAACGACGCCCTAATACATCAGGCACAAGGCCATCTATGGCTAATGGGATAAACTGATGAGGCTCATAACGAAGCAATGCCGCGGCATCGCAATTTAGCACTTGCCGAAGTGTGGTCACCAGTCGCTGAAATCTATCTTGGTGACCAACATCTTTTTGTAATTCAATGGCAATTTTAGCCAACACATCAACAGAAAAACCCATAAAAACACCTCATAGTCATTATGACCGCTATTATGGTCATTTTGACATGATAAAGATAGTCATATTGACAATATATAAATAGCCATGAAAATAAAAACTGTTTTAAAACAATAAGATAAAAACTGGCATGCTTCTTGATTATATCAATACATATCCCGATGAAAAGATTAATGAGAAGGAACAACACAAAATGGCTATTCATGTTAAAAATAATGTTAATTGGGTTGGACAACGTGACTGGGAAGTTCGTGATTTTCATGGCACTGAATACAAAACATTATTAGGTAGTAGCTATAACAGCTACCTAATACGTGAAGAAAAAAATGTGCTTATTGATACCGTTGACCATAAATTCAGTCGTGAATTTGTACAAAATTTACGAACACAAATTAATCTGGAAGAGATTGATTACATTATTATTAATCATGCAGAAGAGGATCACGCGGGTGCACTCACTGAGTTGATGTCTTTTATTCCTAATACCCCGATTTATTGCACAGCAAACGCCATTGATTCAATCAATGGGCATCATCATCACCCTGAATGGAATTTTAATATCGTTAAAACAGGCGATAGCCTAGATATTGGTAATGGCAAGCAACTAATTTTTGTTGAAACGCCAATGCTACATTGGCCTGACAGTATGATGACCTATTTGACTGGTGATGCGATTTTATTTAGTAATGATGCCTTTGGTCAGCACTATTGTGATGAACGGTTGTTTAACGATGAAGTTGATCAAAACGAATTATTTGAACAATGCCAACGTTATTACGCTAATATTTTGACGCCATTTAGCCGCCTTGTAACACCGAAAATTAATGAAATCTTAGGCTTTAATTTACCTGTCGATATGATTGCCACCTCTCACGGTGTGGTATGGCGTGATAATCCAACACAAATTGTTGAATTATATCTAAAATGGGCGGCAGACTATCAAGAAGATCGTATCACTATTTTCTATGACACCATGTCTAACAATACCCGTATGATGGCAGATGCCATTGCACAAGGTATCAATGAAATTGATCCTAACGTGTTTGTAAAAAGCTATAACGTCGCCAAAAGTGATAAAAATGACATTATCACCAGTGCGTTTCGTTCTAAGGGCGTGCTTGTTGGTTCATCAACGATGAATAATGTGATGATGCCAAAAATTGCCGCCATGCTTGAAGAGATGACTGGCTTACGTTTTCGTAATAAAAAAGCGGCTGCTTTCGGGAGTTATGGTTGGAATGGTGGTGCCGTTGACCGTATTCAAACCCGCTTAATGGATGCTGGATTTGAAACCGCACTAGCGCTAAAAACCAAATGGCGCCCAGATATGCAAGCACAAGAAATTTGTCGTGAATATGGCCGTGAACTTGCACGCCAATGGGCTTTAGCGCCACTTCCTGCGACTCAATCTTGTTGCACTGCCTCATCACAACCTGAAATTACCACAAGTGTTGAAGCTATCGATTTAGGTCCACGTATGCAATGCAGTGTGTGCCAATGGATTTACGATCCGGCAGTAGGTGAACCAATGCAAAACGTTCAACCTAATACACCATGGAGTGAAGTTCCTGATAGCTTCTTATGCCCTGAATGCTCATTAGGAAAGGATGTCTTTGATGCGCTTGCAAAGGAGGCAAAATGAGTACAGATCTTCTCAATAATGGGATTGTTATTATTGGTGCGGGCTTCGCTGCGCGCCAATTAGTTAAAAATATTCGCAAATTTAATGCAGATATTCCCATTACCCTCATTGCCTCAGATAGCATTGATGAATATAACAAGCCGGATTTAAGCCATGTTATTAGTCAGGCTCAAAATGCGGATGATCTAACCAAACAAACAGCCCAAGAGTTTGCACAACAATATCAACTAGCCATTTATCCTTATACGCAAGTTGTTGATATTAATACGGATGAAAAACGTATTCAGAGCACTCAAGGTGAGCAATGGTATTACGATAAATTGGTATTAGCGACTGGCGCTAAAACTTATTGCCCTGCTATTTCGGGCCATGAGTTAATGTTTACGCTTAATAGCCAACAAGAGTATCGAACTTATGAAGCACAAATTCACCAAGCTAAGCGCGTATTAATTTTAGGCGCGGGTTTAATTGGCACTGAATTAGCGATGGACTTTAGTCGGGCAGGTAAAGAGGTGATCCTTGCAGATATTTCAGGACAATTATTATCTTCTTTGATCCCCTCCGATCTCAGTGGCCGTTTGCAATCAAGCCTTACTGAAATAGGTGTACGCTTAATGCTGAAATCACCATTACAGTCATTAACACAAACCGATAACGGTATTTTAGCGACATTTAATCAACATCATCAATTAACGGTTGATTGCGTTATTGCCGCTACAGGACTCATACCCAATATGGAATTAGCTCACCTTGCGGGTTTACATACCGATCGTGGAATTATGGTAAATGAATATCTGCAAAGCAGTAATAATGATATTTATGCCTTAGGGGATTGTGCACAAATCAACGGTAACTTATTACCCTTTTTACAGCCAATACAATTAAGTGCGATGCATTTAGCCAAATCACTCGTAGGTGAAAATAATACTCCACTGAATTTACCACCAATGATTATTCGGGTGAAAACACCGTTAATGCCTCTACATCTTGCCGGTGAAACTGCTCGTAATGACTTAACGTGGAATATTAATACAACACAATCGGGCGTTATCGCCAAAGGCTTTGATGAGAATGATGTATTACGTGCCTTTGTGGTAACGGAAGAACAAGTAAAAGAAGCTTTTGCATTATTAAGAGCACTATCCGCTTAATTTAAACAGTGATATCGCTAAACAAAGCCAGCAACGCTGCGACTTGAATAGACGCAAATAGATACTCTAAATGTTGCATTATTAAGAGCGCTGCCTACTTAATTTTAATAGTGATATCCCTAAACAAAGCCAACAACGCTACAACTTAAATAGATACAAACAGATACTCTACAACTTGAATAGGTACAAACAGATACTCTAAATAATTCGAGGTGTAGCTAGGCGACAAGTAAATGAGTCGCTAGGAGCATACATAAGTATGTGACTAGTGCGAATGAACGCAGTCAACAACGCTACAACTTGAAGTATGACGAGTATAAACAGGTGAAACTATGAACTTACGAGATCAACCACTAGGCCAACTGGCCCTATCCATTTCCGGCGCCAGTGCCATATTCCGCCAATATAATCTCGACTTCTGCTGTGGAGGAAAAAGAACATTAAGCAAATCTGCAGAGAAAGCAGGACTCAACATTGATGAAATTGAAAGTAAATTAATTGCCCTTTCAGAACAACCATTAGAAAAAGATTGGCGACAAGCGCCATTAAGTGAAATTATTGATTTTATTATTGTTCGCTACCACGACAAACACAGAGCACAATTACCGGAACTTATTCTACAAGCAGAAAAAGTAGAGCGGGTTCATGAAGCAAAACCGACTGTCCCTAAAGGATTAGCTCGCCAATTAACACTATTATTAGATGAGCTGACAAGCCATATGATGAAAGAGGAACGCATTCTCTTTCCTATGATAAAAAATGGATTGGGAAGCCAAGCTGGGGCTCCTATTAGTGTTATGGAACATGAACATGATGATGCGGGTGAAATTGTTGAAGTAATTAAATTTATTACCAAAAACGTCACACCACCACCTGAAGCCTGCACCACATGGAGAGTACTTTATAATGGTATTAATGAGTTTATTGACGATTTAATGAATCATATTAGCTTAGAAAACAACTTATTATTTCCAAGAGCATTAGCGGGCGAGTAATAATGTACACACAGGGGATTTCATCATCCCCTGCTATTTTTATAACAATCAGTAAATCTTACCGCTCACCTTGAGTATCTATTAACAAACGCTGATTTATATATTCGATAGTCTCGTCTATCGTCATAATATTATTAACGACATTAGTAATACCTTGCCCGATAATAATTTCAGCTTGTCGTAAATTAAATAACTTACCATTAGGCACCGAAGATTCTCGTATTCCCTTATTAATTTCTTGATAAGCCAACGTCATCCATGGGTAACGATGGCTAATTTCTTGATTATGGCTGAAATTTTTATGATTACTGTTTCCACCTAATAAAATAAGGTGATCCATAACCATTGGGGAATAAAGCCAACGATAAAATTGCTCTGCATATTGTGATTTTTGGCTATAACGTGAAACCCCTAATACACCACCGCCTAATTGTGGAATACCACCGGGTACAGGTGCAAAACCTGTTTTAGGTAAAATATTGCTATGTGCGACATCGTTAAATAAATTCATATAAGCGATCAGCATAGCAAGATGCCCTTGCTCAAATTGTCTAACCGACTCACTCCACCACTTATTATGAATATTCTCCGTGATCGACAACTGTTTTAAATATTCTTCTAATATTTCACCTGCTAAAGGCATTTCTAATCTAGGAATGTTATGACTTCCTATTAAACATCCACCTTTGGCGTAATAACGTAATAGATACTCTGTTGCGATCAGCCCCGCGCTACCCAATGTTGTTGATGCCCCCATAGGGCAATTTAATTGCCCTTCTTCATGTTGCTCAGTAAAAAACTGCGTCACATTATCGTATTCTTCAAATGTTGTCGGTACAGTTAATTCATTACCTGTTTTTTCGTAATACATTCTTTTTAGAATAGGATCTTCAAACAAGTCTTTGCGATAAAATAGGAGTTGAGCACTGGCATCAAAAGGCATGGCATAAGCAACATTATTCACTACACTAAATTTCTGCTGAGTAGGTAGTGAAAAATTATTTAATAAGTCTGTTAATCCATTACCGATTTTATCTAATGGCTGTAATATTCTTTCTGCAAACCAAGGAAAACAGGCCATATCGATACGCAATAAATCATAATATGGGTGTAAATGTAACTGACTTAATATTTGATACACTTCATCGTAAGGGTGAATTGCTAAATTAACTTTAATCCCTGTTTGACGATAAAAATGGGGTAACAGCTTTTTTAATGCACTGGTTGAAGGGCTAGGTAAAATCAGTAAATTAAGACTGATATCCGCTTTATCTTCACTGATAACCGCCGGAGTTAAAGTATAAAGATGGTCACTTTGATTACGTACACAAATCACATTCTTTTCAGTTATTTCACTTTCATCCTCTTCTTGCATTAATGCATCCATGACTTCTAATCCAAGTTGAGCGTAATTCATTGGAAAGTAATACAACCCTTTTAATACAGGCGGAATATTGTCGCTCAATGCAAAAATAGGCGGGCAATCATTATGACTACCGAAATAACTGGCTTGTGTTAAATAGCGAGCCTTTTCGATATCTTGGGCAATAAATATGTCTGGGATTTGCTCCATAGAAAAGAAATCAAACGCAATTTTATAGCTCTCTTCATCTGATGCACAAAGCACCACATTTTTTTTATTGGGCCCATACTCTAAAAGTCGATTTTGTAATTCATTGGCGAAGTTTTGATTATTTAAATAATCGCTACTCCCCATAAAGATGCCCACTAATTTACCTGTGGTTTTTGCAATCTGTTGGCAAATAGCTTCTGCTGCTTGAGCAAAATCGAGCGTGAAAAATCGTTGAGTATTAAGTGGCTGGCGATAAATAAATGCAACTTGAGAAGGCGGTAATTTTAACGTGTCAAAATAAATATTTGCATCTTTGAGACAACTTACAGTGATCACTTGTTTATAGCTACCCGCTGCAATTTTCTGTAATGCCTCTAATTCTGTGGTTTCCAGATCATCTGTTAAAAAAAGATCGTAAGTGACCTCAGGAAAATGAGCAATAGACTGTCTTAAGGAGTTAAATAAAACCGCATATTTTTCAGAAACTAATTGAGGTAAAAGTATGGCAATTTTATGGCTTTTATTGGTTCTTAACAGTTGAGCCTGCGTATTTAATTGATAGCCCATTTGTTTGGCGGCTTGATACACAGCTTCAATTTTCTCAACACTCACATTTCCACGTTTATTCAGTACGTTAGAAACTGTCCCATGAGAAACACCTGCTAGTTTTGCAATATCTTTAATCGTTGCCATCGGCCTTTTTCCATCTCAATTTCCGCTTTCACTAGCATACCTGAATTATTTATCGCGACTACTGATAATTGATTTGAACGTTCCATTTTAAAATAGCTTATAAAACAATCTAATACCTTTTATCACAAATAAATGATTATCAATATCAATAAAAACATATGATCATATTAATCAATTAGATAGAAAATTTAATTTGAATGAGATCACTGATCTGATCTTCATTTATTGGCAAATGACTATCATCATTTTATCATTGGAACGTTCAAATTAATCTATGATTTATAGATAGACAACACCAGATAATTAATAAAATCATAATAAAACAATAGGATAAGGGGATTTCTTATGAAACTTCATTTTTTAGGGACGGCAGCCTCCGAAGGTATACCCAATCCCTTTTGCCGCTGTGAACACTGTCTGAAAGCAAGAGAACTTGGTGGGAAAGATATCAGAACTCACTCTTCTGCTATTGTCGATGACATTATGTTAATCGACGTATCACCTACATTTAGCTACCAGCTAATGCGTGATGGAATGGATGCTACCAATTTTGAAAGTCTTCTATTCACTCACACTCATCCTGATCATTTCAATGTTGGCGATCTGTTTAGCCGAATGGAAGGTTATGGTTTTGAAATTAACCATCCCCTTCATATTTTTGGTAATGATCGCGCAATTAATGGCTGTATCGAAGTTTTACCTGGTTACAGCAAAGAGCGTTTTGCTTTTCACTGCTTAATTCCTTTTGTTACCGTCGAAAGAAACGGTTATAAAATTACGCCATTACTCGCTAATCATGCGAAATGGGAACTTTGCTATGTTTATCATATTGAGAAAGATGGCAAGGTTATTTTCTATGGTCATGATTCTGGTTGGTTCCCTGAATTAACGTGGAAATGGCTAGAGAACAAACCACTAGATATCGTTGTTTTTGAATGTACTTATGGACTCAATGGTAAAGATCGTACCGACAATCATATGAGCCTAGAAACTGTATTTGCAGCAAAAGAAAAACTGCAACAACAAGGTTGTTTACATCAAAATACACAAATTGCCGTTTCGCATATTTCACATAGTGGTAAATTGCTTCACCACGAATTAGAAGCTGTTTGTGCTCCTCACAATATCCGTGTTGCCTACGACGGATTAACGTTAGAAACAAATTAAGAGGAGAATAATGATGGATATGAAAATAACCTCTCGCTTACTGATTATGATGTTTGTGCAATATTTCATGCAAGGTGCGTGGAATATGACCATGGGACTGGTATTAAGTAGCTATGGTATGGCAAGCATTATTGGTAATGCCTACGCTTTATTAGGCGTCGCAACAATTATCTCCCCATTATTTATAGGTATGGTGGCTGACCGTTTCTTTGCTTCGCAAAAAGTCATGGGCATCCTTCATTTAATTAATGCGGCAGTCATTATTTGTGTTCCTCAATTTATTGAAGCACAAAACAGTGGCATGACATTATTCTTAATTTTCATTATTGGATTATTGTTTTATCCAACAACTGCGCTTTCAAATAGTATTAGTTTCTCTCATATTAATGGTGTGAAATATTTCCCTATTATTCGTGTATTCGGTACGTTTGGTTTTATGGCTATCGGATTTATATTAGGTGAAATGGGCTTCTCTGGTAGTACGATGACTTGGTATATCGCTTCTGCTGTGGGTGTTTTACTTGGTTTCTACTGTTTTACCTTACCTAATACGCCACCTAAAGCGAAAGGTAAACCATTCTCTGCTCGTGATATTTTATGTTTAGATGCGCTTTCATTATTTAAAGATCGATATTTCGCTATCTTAATGTTTAGTATTTTTATTTTAATGATCCCAAAAACAGCTTATTCCGCTTATATTCCTGTTTTTATTAAAGCGTTAGGTTTTAATAACGCGGCGTCTATTATGCAAATAGGTATAGCCTGTGAAGTTCTGTTTATGTTCGTATTGTCATTCTTCTTAATGAAGTTTGGCTTCAAAATTACATTACTTTTAGGTGCTGTTAGCTGGATCATTCGCTCAATATTCTTCTCTTATGCCGCGGTAAATACAGAGTTTTATTTTATCGTTATCGGATTAATGTTGCAGGGATTATGTTGGGACTTCTTCTTTACTGCTGGTGATATCTATGTTGACCGCAAAGCCAAACCGGAAATTCGTGCTCAAGCACAAGGCTTACGCTTTATTGTCTCTAATGGTTTCGGCCTATTATTTGCTTCCACTATTTGTGGTCAAATCTTTAATTCAACCGTAACAGAAACAGGTGATGCTGCATTACCACAGTGGTCAACATTCTGGATATATCCAGCAATCGTCGCTGCCGTTGTAACCATATTCTTTATCTTCTTCTTTAAAGATGATGTAACGAAAAAGAAAAATAATGAAGATAAAAAAGCCCAGGAAGGCATTGCAGCACCATAGTCTGAAAGTAAAGGAATAAGCCAACGTTAGGAGCAAACCATGGACGCATTAATTCAGTTTGTTGACAGCATTGGCCCTTTATCACTATCAAGTATCGCTAAATTACTGGCCGCCTTTATTTTGGGCGGCTTTATTGGCTTAGAGCGTGAATCAAAGGGAAAACCTGTCGGTTTTAAAACTTGTGTCATTATTGCCGTTGCCAGTTGTTTATTAACTATTGTTTCTATTCAATCTGCTGAATATTACGCCAATATCTCCAATAACATTCGTAGTGATCCAATGAGATTAGCGGCACAAATTATCAGTGGTGTCGGCTTTCTTGGTGCTGGTGTTATATTGCATCGACGTGATGATGCAATTTCAGGACTAACAACCGCTGCTATCGTATGGGCTTCTGCCGGTGTTGGTATTGCTTGTGGATCAGGTTTTTATTGGCATGCCATGATTGTGACTGTTCTCTTTTTTATGGCTATTCAACTTAGCCCACAAGTGGTGCTATTTCAGATGAAAAACCAACGCTTAGGTAAGATTAAAGTGCGCATGTTATTTACTCATGAAAGCGGTGTTCCTCTTTTAATTGAGTATTTAAAAAGCCATAAAGATGTGATTGAAAACCTGACTATTCGCGATATTAAAAAAGAGCGCGTTGAAGTGAACTTGAAACTGTTAGTTCGGCAAAAAATTACCTTACCCGAATTTTATTGCTCATTAAAACAGCTTGAACATGTTCATTCTGTTTCTTTGGATCATTAACTATTAATTACTTATTAAAAAATAATAAATAATACCTCAAAAGTGAGTATTTTGCTTTTGAGGTTTCAATAGATTTAAAAGTTCAAGTAAGCTAAATTTTAATGATTACTCATCTATCAAATCATCCCTAAATTTAGGTTTTTGTTTAATGTCATCACAGTTTTCAATTTGTATTTTTAGCCCTAATTTCCATTGCTCAAAAGCATAAGTATCAGCAAGATCAATTTTAAATTTAGTATCACTTACTTTTGTCACTTTAACTGAATCTACACCTAACTCATTTAACATATCCAATGTTAGCAATTGTCTGGCTTCTAAACCAAAGACATCATGTAATATCCATTTTCCTAAAATAGATTGAGGATTCGTTTGTAATCCTTTTCCATTATCTTGTGTCACAATAGCTGTGATTATTCGATCATCTGGTAATTGCAACTCAAATCCTTTAGCTGCATTTCTTTCTTCTTTATCTAAAGCATTAAAACCAAAAAAATGGGGGAAAATATGATGGATCCATATAGGAATAGGAATATAAGCCTCAAAATCTGGGCGAGGTTTATTTGAGCCTTTAATTTTTGGTGCTGCATTCCATGCATTAAAACCTGATTTTTCTTCTACTTTCATTGAAGAGTCTGAATAAATAGGTAGATAAATAGTTTTTTTCGGATCTTCTATTTTTTCTTTTAGAGGAGCTAATTTATTTACCGATGAATTAGTTACATGTATATATGACAATAAATCAAAGGGATCTTTATATTGAGTAATAGGAATTTTAGTTACAATCGATTCTTTAGAAGCATCGAATTCTTGCAATAGAACACTTTTACTAACATAAAATTTATATTTTTTATTTTTATCCTTAAAATTAAAAATACCTTTACTTTCATTGACTGATATTATTTTAATTGAATTTAAATCAATTAAATCATAATTGCATTCAACAATATTCATCACATTACTATCTCTTGTAATATTATGATATATCGTATGTGTTGTGTTATAAGTACGTTGGTCAAGCTCAATTCGCTTGTTTCGAAGTAAAGCCACTTTTTTAACAACATCAAGCGCAGTCCCTTTATCAATTAAAGGCCTAATTTCTGTAGGTGCTACTTTATTAAACTCTGCAACTTTTTGAAAAGTTTTATCTCTTGAGTGAATCCATGTTTTTAAACCAACGCCAATTCGATTTTTTCCCATTTTAGCAATAGCATCAAATGCAGAATCTTTACGCGTTAGGTCTTCTACATCAAAAATCCGGGAAAAAAGTTGTTCATGATTTCGATAATATAGATAAGGTTTATCTGCACTACCTCCGGCTTCTGTGTCTTTAAAAAGACCCGATAACGCACCGAAAATCTCTAAAAACTTGATATATTCATCCCTTTTATCTTGAGGAAATGAAGACCATAAATCTATATTTTTTGCCATTTTTATCTAAGACCTTTTAGAAATTTACCATAAAAAACAAATCAATCTATCATATAAACAATACAATATATTAATACTATCTCACAAAAATAATTAATAAGTATTAAATCATAACATTAAAATAAATACGGATATTAATATAAAAACAATTAAATAAAAAACCTTGAATAACACAAGAAGAATACTAATATAAAAATCGAACTTAAAAATAATATATTAAGGAAGAAAAGATGAATTTTATTTATTTACCTCTTTATTCTGATTTCTATGATGCGGTAAAAGAAAAATCAGGACTTAATACATGGAATGCCGCTTCTAAAAATCCTCCAGACAATAATCCTAGACCCGAAAATGAAGTTTATATACCTATTCCTAAATGGGTTCATGAACATTTTCCTTATTTCTTTGGTTTTAATGCATTAGATCCTAATCAACAAGATGCATCTATCAATAATTTTTATCTACATTCTCCTATTGGAAGATGGAACGCAATTATCACTCAACAAAATAGTAAAGCTCTTCAAACAAATCCTCAATCTGACTTAGGTCATTGGCTTTTACGTGATATTCTCAGATTAGACTATGGCACAGTATTAACGATGGACATACTGAATGAAAGGCTCATTGATTCAGTAAAGATAACTAAAATAGATAATTTTAATTTTAGAATTGAAATCGCACCATTTAATGCATTTAGAAATTGGAAAAATACCTTATAGTAAATAAATTTACCCTAGAAAAACTCTAGGGTTTTCATAGTTAGTTTTTAATGTCTTTTCATTTTGTTACTTCTTTTTTAGGCAATTATCTAAATAATTCAATACTATTGCTCCAAACCATCAACAGTTGCTGCTTTTTACCAAAGAGTTCGATAGAATACTCTTTCGAGTTTAGCGAGTTGGGATGTTATTTATGAAGTGTGCGTCATTTTTTGCGGGTGTTGGTGGTATTGATATAGGCTTTGAAAAAGCAGGTTTTGATACAGTTTATGCTAATGAACTGGATAAATTTGCGGTTACGACCTTAAAAGAAAATTTTGACTTTATCATTGACCATCGAGACATCAGAGATGTAAAAACAAATGAGATCCCTGATTTTGATATCATGTTGGGTGGTTTTCCATGCCAAGCATTTTCAGTCGCAGGTTACCGCCAAGGATTTGATGATGAGAAAGGCAGAGGTAATTTATTCTTTGAATTAGAACGGATTTTTTCCGAAAAACAACCTCCTGTTATCTTCCTAGAAAACGTTAAAAATTTAGTTTCCCATGATAAAGGTAACACCTTTAAAGTGATTTTAGATTCACTTCATAAACACGGCTATCACGTTTCTCATCAAGTATTAAACGCCTCTGAGTATGGCAATATTCCACAAAACCGAGAGCGTATTTATATTGTGTGTTTCAAAGATGAGCAAGCCCATAAACGCTTTGTTTTTCCAGAAAAAACACCATTAACTAAACGTATCTCAGATTTATTAGAAGATGAAAGTACAATAGAACCACGTTATTTTTATACCGCTAAAACCCCTTTCTTTGACCAACTTGTTGAAGATGTGGTTGATGCCGAAACGCTCTACCAATGGCGTAGAAAATATGTAAGAGCCAATAAAAATAACCTTTGCCCTACATTAACAGCCAATATGGGGACAGGTGGCCATAACGTCCCCTTACTTAACGTTCAAAAGAAATCAAACACCATCAGAAAGCTCACACCAAGAGAGTGCTTTAACTTTCAAGGTTACCCTGCTGACTATAAATTACCCAAAGATATGAGTAATGCTAATTTATATAAACAAGCAGGGAATAGTGTTGTAGTACCTGTAATTGAACGCATTGCACAACAAATAAAACTAGCGCTTGGATAAAAGCTAATAATATTGAAATTTAAATACCATATCTCAATTTTCTAAACCTATTATCATGATCATAAGGCAACGCCTGATAAAATCGTTTATTTTATCGGGCATTGCCTTAACAGAAATTTAGTTATTACTCTTTATATTTTAACGGATTACCAAAACGTTCTAAATACATCATGCCAAAAATTGTTGAAGCATAGTCTGTAATATGTCCCACATCACGATACACTGGCACACCTTCTATATCGGTTAGACAGATATTTTTATCACACTGCACATCTTTAGGATCGATGATAATTAAAGTTGGATAATCCTTTTTTAACTTAACAAATAACTGATTCATCCATGTGTTTCCCTCACCTTTATAGTTTTTTGGGTTACAGTTATTACCTGCAAAATCCTTTCTTAATTTTGCATTTTCATAAAAACAGGTCATAAAACCACTTGGCATAGAATTAACTGTTTTAATAAAAACAGGCTTAGCTCCTGTGGCAATAATTATATCAAGCGCTTCACGCATCGCTTTCTCAACGCGTTTGCGAGACTCTTCAACGGTTCTAACATCACCTATCTTATTAATGACATGATTTGACGCGTAATTATTCCAAACTTGCCCAAATATTACATAATCGAAGTGGCTATTCTTGATAAGTTGATAATATTTCGCCGTTTGATCGTAACAACGTTGATAAACTGTATTTTTATGATTAGACCAGTCATAAAGATAAATATTAGGAAGCGTAATACACGATGAAGTTGCTTGTGCATATACATCTATCTTGGCGTCTTTACCCAAAATATCCATAAAGCCCCAATAATGATTTGCATGAGAATCACCAAATAAAAAGGCTTTTTTCTGACTTCCTACTTCACCAATATGGCACATTTTATCTGGATCAGTGGCTTCAAAATTCATACATTTAGTTCGATTGGGATAATCAAACTGATTCAACTTAGCTTCTAAATTAACGTAATTTTGACCAAGCCTTGCTCCAATACCTTGGTATCTTTCATTCAATACATTTAGCCCTAAAGCGAATAAAATAGGAACAATTAACAAGAAAGTGATGGAATATTTAAAGGTTAAACGCTTTCTTCTAAACGGTTTTTCAATCAGAAAATAAGAGCTAATCGATAGCAATAAGGTTAATGCTAACATCGATCCCTTTTGCAGTTCTGTATTAAACACACCAACATAGCGTGCAACAGCAAATAATGGCCAGTGCCATAAATAGAGTGAGTAAGATAATAACCCAACGATCACAATTGGCTTTAACGAGAGTATTTTTTCAATAATACTTCCATGTTGTCCGGTATAAATAATTAGTGCCGCACCAAGACAAACATACAGCGTATTAAGGTTCGGATAACCTGCAATAATATCGTTTTGGAATGCGATCCAAAGAATAACACCTAGCGCAATTAAGCTAATAACATCATTTATTCTTCGATTAAGTTTTATCTTTATTGGGAAGTAGGCAACACAAGCTCCCAACATAAATTCGAAGATCCGCGTACTAAAATAATAGTAATTTTTCGGTTGATCTTTTTGGTAATAAAACACCAGAACAAATGAAATAGCTGTGACTAACACCACCGGATAAAAATGATTAACCCTTTCTTTTGCATTGATTTTATGTAGAAAATAAAGTGCAAAAGGTAAAAAAAGATACCATTGCCACTCTATCGCTAAAGACCATGTATGCAATAACGGTAAAAAGAGTGCATCTTGCGCAGCATAGCTGGTTGTCGCTCTCGCAAAATATTTATTAGAGAGAAAGGCGGAGGCATATTTCTCGCTATTTGTAATATCTAAATAATCACTAGGTAGGTAAAAAAGCCCAGAAATCACTAGAACTGAAATTAATACAACAAGATAAAGTGGTTGTAATCGCCATAATCGACGATTATAAAAATCACGAAATGAAAAATTACCTTGTGACAATGAAGTTTTAATTATCAGTGAAATCAAAAAACCAGAGATCACAAAGAAAATATCAACACCAATAAACCCTGATGGAATTAAGCGATTATCCAAATGAAAAAGGATAACCAGAATAACAGCGACCGCTCTTAAACCATCTACATCAGCACGATATTTTACATTCATAATCCAAACACATAATCCGAATAAAAAGAATCGCTGGATTATATACTAATTAACCATATCACTTTAGTCACAAAAAGATGGATAGCCATTTAATACTTAATATTAATAGCACCGAAATGGCCATAATTGATTAAATTCCATCGTTAAACCCATCTGTACTTCAGTTGAAAGTGAACCTTTGCTTACCACAAATTTTGGATGTCGAATAATAATTGGGGTATTAATCGCATGATGTATTAATGATGATCGGTTTTGCTCTAGCTCATCATAAAGCTGCTTCATTTCTGCTGATGATGTATTTTCACATAATCGCCCAAGCGTGATATGAATAATGTCTTTATGAAGCACACTCTCAATTGGGATTTGCTGATAAATTTGCTGCCTAAAAAGTGTTAATTCCTCTGAGATACCCGTTAATATCAAACTGCCATTGGATGTGAGTACAACATTATTAAATAAAATTTCGATACTTTTTATTTGATTAAAGATTTTTGCAATCTCATGACACCACGATAATAATACGGGTCGTTGCAGTTTAAACTGCTCATTTTGTTGATTAAAAATTGTTAATAATGTGGAGTGAAATTCTTGTTGCTGAGTAAATTCAATAAATGGAAATTTAAGCGCAAGCTGTTCACAATAAGCTATTAGTTTCTGACTAAAAGGAATAAAGCTTTCCTCAATTTCAGGCTGAGAAATCATTAATTGCCCAGCATTTAAGCTGACATCAATAATATTTTCATCATTAACTTGTCGTTGCCAAATTTCGCCTGTTGCCAGTTTTTTGAGTGTTGCTTGTGTTAAGAAAGAATAACTCACTCCGCCCCTCTTAAAGTCTTTAAACTCTCATTATTTATTATCGCCATTTAGCTATTAAGATAACAACAGTACCTCAGATTATCTGAATAAATAGCGCCACGATTACTTTGAACTGATCCGCTGAAGATAGAGTTTACTCCCTAACTGAGAAACTAAAAGCCGATCAGGTAAATCAAGTGATGATAAAGAAATTGCCATGGCATATCGTGCCACACCTGCATTACCTAACATCATTTCTGTATCAAAAATTCTCTCTAATGAGAAATCTGTATTCTGCTTAATAAAATTGATGATGACTTCTTCTTTATTCTTTTCATTTAAATCGCAGCACCATAATGCTTGTGCATTCTTACCCTTAAACTGCAATTCAGATTGTGTCTCTAAAGCTTCTGATAAAGAACCTGTATCACATACAATTGGGCGAAGTAATTTACTATATCTTGAGATCTCTTTTAATTCTGGAAATGAAGGAGAAGATAATAATAAACAACAAGCCTCTTCACTGGCGTTGTTCACATCAAACTGAATGGATAAAACAATATAGAGTTCATCAGTTAGCGCCTCATCATATAAAGTGGATAGCCATTTAGTTAGATGTGTTTGAGGTAATGGTTCAACTTTAGCAACATTAAACGCTAAATTGGCGACTTGTTCTTGAATAACGTGAGCCCAATCTATTTCAATAACATCACTATTTTCTGTATTTACATGCCAAAGAATATTAATAGGAGTTGAGAGACGATGTTCTTGGTAATATTTGGATATAGGCGTTAATAATGCTTTAGTAATTTCTTCACTTTTTTCCCATAAAGGGCGAGATTTAAGAAGTTCAGGTAATAATTGATTATTTTTATTTGGTGTTAATTTAGAAAGAATAATATTTTTATTTTGTTCATCAATTTCTGAAACTCTCGATGATGTCAGTAAAATAATATTTTTCTCAGCCCAAACCGTCCATTGATAAAAACAGTTATTTAACTCTTCACAGATAGATTGATATTTAAATAAAACAATAAAATGAACAAGTAGTCGAATAAGTACCACAAAGAACATGGGGATAATAGAGAATAGAAGAATAAGTTTAATATTGTCCCAAGATGGATCTAAATAGCCATTTGTAGATAAAGAAATTCCGATAAAAAAACCACTACATGCGACAATACCACAGATTAATATCCATAATAAAATATTGAGCATTTTAGGCTCTTCGGGATACTCTATTTTGGGTACATTCCAGCTTATCATCTATTTTTCTCCCGCAGAGGATAGACTTGAAATTAACCGACAACCACATTCAGTGATAAATCCATCTAATGCAACTTCTCTACCAACCATCGTTATTCTTGTTTTACCCGGCAAGATAGCATTTATACCGTGCCCTGTTTTAGGGCAATTAACTTTATCACCGACTAAAGCTACTGCCTTACCATACACAACAGAACCTGATGCCGAAATAACTTCACCACCATGTGATGTTTTATCGCCTAATCGTATAAATGCTCGCATATGTTTATCCTCAATAATAATCAAACACTAATCAAACAACATATTTTCACTTATTTCTGAGCCTGTTTTTTATATTCAAAGGTGCCATTCCATTCCGGTAAAGGCGCAGGAGGTAAAGGAACAATTTTATCGATATCAGGGAATTTAGCGCGGGGATTATTATCTATTTCATCACTAATTAGGTCATAACGTCTTACACGTTCTAAATCAATTTTTTGTCCTAAATAATAGAGCCTATTATTTATATCTGTAGTTTTAAAAGACTGTGATAATAAAAACAAACTCAATGTGTTTCCTTGTTTAGCACCTTCCTGTAAATAAAATAATGCTTTGGTATAATTATTTTCGGCAGCTACATAGTGTAATCCTAACTCAAAAGAAGCTTTACTAAATCCTTGCTTGGAAGCGCAATCTAGCATTGCTCGCCCTAAATCTAAGCGATAAAGCTCAGGTACTTGGGCATCCATAAATTTATCTCCAATCACATATTGTCCTTCAGGATTACCCATAATGGCGGCTTTTAACATATAACTAAATGCCGCATTTTCATCTTGTTCGACCCCATATCCCTCTTGTAAATAGGTCCCCATAATGTAGTAACCAAAAGGGATCTCCATGTTGATTAAACGTTCTACTAAATCAATGACTTCTTCTTGTGGTAATTTACCTGCAACCGGCTCTGCATCGCCTTCGGAAATCATTACCTGTAAATTACCTATCGCTATATAGTGATCTTTTTCCGCGGCTTGGCGATAGAGTTGAGCAATACGTTTTAAATCGGGATTATCTTGTCGGCTTAGTTGTACGGCTTGTTTAAACCATGTATCGGCTTCAGGATCTAATGGCGGAAAAACATCTGCCTCATGGAGACACGTAAATTGGAAATTTTTCAGGTTTTCATGCATTTTATTTTTCGCTCCACAGCCAGAAATAAATAATAAACTTAGAGTAATTATTAACATAAAAATAAACTGATAATGATTTATTATTCTTTCTTTGACCATGATCTATTCTCATCTAAAAATTGAATTAATGGCTGAAATGGTTTTATATATGACTCGGTTTTTTTATCTAGTTTATTTCTTGAAATAATTAAATTCCACTTTGTAAACTCTCTTTTTATATTATCAAATATACCTCCAGAATGGAGTTGCCATAAAAACTCCCGCATTGATTTAATAAATCCGACTGAATCGGTATCTTGTAAATTAATATTTAATTCACTATCAAATCGCATACTGCGATAATTAATATTGCTTGAACCGATTGTCATAAAAACATCGTCTACCATTAAGACTTTGCTATGAACATAAGTCGGTTGCCAAAGAGATGTTTGTGTTATATCTGGATTGGGTGAAACCAATGTACAAATCACCGTTTCTAATCCTTCTATTTTTTTTGCTTTTACTTCAGCTTTTTTAGAAAGACCTTTACTTTTTCTATGGAAATTAGGCGTTAAATCGGGTCGTTCTAACTCATCTAGCATTCGGTAAGTATTAAAACTTCCCACTTCCATTTCTTTTAGGGCTGTCGTATTAGTAACCACAAATAAATAAAGAGTATCTTTACAGCCAGCCGTTCGCCTTTTTTCAACCGCTTTTTTTAGTTTCTTAGCCAAAGGGGGATAACGAAAATATTGGTTTTCCATATAAATATAATTTCGCGCTAAAGCTACAGCGTTATTATAAACTTCTTCAACTTCAAATTTTTTTTGCTGTGGTTGTGTACGACAAATTTGTCCCATAGTTGGTTGTAATGGAAACTGACTGTCTAATTCTAATTTTTTATTCAGTGCTTCCATTCGTGCCAAATTCAATTTATGGTCTTCTGCAGTAATAGATAAACCTTGGCTTAATTCATAATCAGTACTAACATCTTTTGCCCATGCTTCCTCAAAACTATGATAAAGATCTGCAAGTACACCGCCACAAACACACGATGAAATATCTTGCCACGGTCTATCCCCATCTCGCCCTATGTAAGTTTCTTTATGCACACCATCATGTGCATCATTATCCCAATAGCCTGAGACCATATTGTGTCCCATAATAAAGCCAACAGCATCTTTTGGTTCTTCATAGTCAATGATCACGAACTTTTGGTGATGCGTAGGGAAATTAGAAAGTAAAAACTCATGTATTCCTGATGTTTTAAACGAGTTTTCTTTTAATTGGGCTTGGGCTGATGCTCTATCGTCTCCCCAATTAAAAGCTCGACATGCAACAAATAGTTTTTTCTGACCTGTTTTTTTATCTAAACCTATATTTTGGTGTTTGACGTCAAAATGCCACTTTCTATCATATTCATAATCTTTTTTAGTTTCATAAGAAACTCGTTTTCCTTGTGCGCCATAACCATCAACATACTCACCAAAAATATTTTTATCCGTGCGAGTTGTACTGTATGCGTCCCAACCAGGAAATTGAGGATCAAATCGGTTTCCTAGCTCACTAAACCAGACTAAAAGTCGCACAGTTACCCCACGTTCGGCTGCATCTTTCAGTAGTTCTCCAATTCGTTCAGAACCCTTTTCTGTTCCTACTCGGGTAAAATACATTGAGGCTTGAAATCCCCATATAGCAATATTAATACTTTTATTGGCTCCCTTAATCGCATTGGCTAATGCTTTAAATGTTCTTTCACCATTAATAAGAGGCGCAAATCCTGCAGCCATAGGGGAATATCCGTCGCGAATAAACCATTCATTTGTAATAACAGAGCAAGCACCTTGAGAAGGCACCAAATTAAAAATTTGTGGAGTTTTTAGTAGGGTTGTCTCTGTTGTCATATCATCACCTTAATTATTTTTTACTCTTCCCTGATCGGAGTTCATTGAGTAATTGATGAAATATATTTTGATGTGTGCTGCCCGCATATTGCTTATTTAGCATTTGTGAAGATGGTGCTAGGGTTCTAAACCCTTGTTTTGCAATTTCATCTTGCTCACGCTCTTCCCCATCATTAACGATATTGATGTCAAAACATTCGCCATCAATTAATTCAATACGGTATTTTTCAGTGGTAATTTCATGTTCAATAAAAATATTACCGTTTTTATCCGTTAGCCCTTTGGTTAATAACGCACCATTGGCATAGAGCGTATAAGGCTCGAATGCACGGACTTTAGTTGGGCTTAATGGTGAAGAACTTAATTGGAAACGAAGGGATTGTTTGGGTATAGATTGAGGAAAATTAGGGTGATTAATATCCATACGGTCGGGGCCATCAACAATCCAATTACTCGCTTTAACGGTTTGATTACCCGGGCTACCGTATTCAATTTGCCCACCTTTTAAACGAATAAATGCACCACCGCAGGTCAATAATAACTCTTCTTTTGCCGCAATAATGGTTTTGCCTGCGTGACTTGTCACAGTCATATCTTTTAAGGAAGATAAATGCATCTCATCCCCTTGCGCTTGTAACTCGACTTTCCCTTGTGCCGCAAAAGCCTTAATGCCCATTCGTTGGGCAAATAAGCTAATCACCTCACCTGCTGCTAAAGTAATTTTTTTACCAACAGAAATATCTGTCTGCCTTTGTGCTGATATCGTAATATTTTCATTACTGCTTAATTGCACCGTTTTGGGTGATGTAAGTGCAATACCCATAGGTGAGCTTAATACCAGCGCCGCTTGCTTCATTTCATCAATCGACTGGCTTAATAATTTTTGCTGTGCCGCAAGATCGGCTAATTCCGCTTTAGCAATTTCAGCAGCTTCTTTTAAGGACGAAACTAAATGTAACGCATCTTCTAATTGCTGCTGTGCTTCACGAATATCAAGTTGCTCTGATGAAGCTTTAGCCCGCAAATCTGTACTAATAAACAATCCTTTTCCTGCACGGATTGCGCCCCAACTATCTGTACGTAGCTCAAAACCATCACCTCGTTTTTCACGCCCTTTATTAACAAGATGTCCTAAATTAAGTTGTGTTTTGCCACCATATTCAGTGCTTAATTTAATGTGTTCTTCACCCCGTTTATCTTCCATTCGCAATTTATTATTTGTTGGCGTGCGAATAATATTTCGAGTGTTATTTTTATCAGTAATATGATCAGGATGACGAGAGTCGTGTAATGCATGGGCAATATAAGGACGATCGGGATCACCTTCATGGAAAGCAATGGCAACTTCAGTGCCTTGAATTAAAGGGAAATGTATTCCATAGGTATCACCAGCATAAGGTTTCGCCAAACGAACGGGCATACTTTCATAGCCTGTTTTCTTTTCATGATTATCACGGTCAGCATCGAAGCAAACCCAATAATATCCATCCTCGTTTTGATGGGCATAAATATCATTGTCTTTCACACTTGATACCCGAGCCATCATAGTGCCCGCGATCACAGGACGAGGTTTGAGTTTGGGACGCCAACACAAGGTTTCACTGTAAGGTACTGCATCAAAAGAGACTTGTAAGGCTTTATCACGCCCACCAGCAAAATGCAGTTGAGTTAATAAAATAGATGATTGAAATATCAGAGGAAGTGTTGAGAGTTGTTGATTGTCTTTAATATTTAGCACCAGTAATGGTGATAAATCTGATGCACTACTTTTACCTTTTAATTGTGTCTGTTGCGATAAAAAACGTTCATGATCTAAACGCGCCCAAAAGTTGGCAGTTTCAGCTTCAGGAATAAGCTTATCCCCTCGCGTTAAATGACGCGCACGATAATGATAGACATCACCATAGTTACTCCCATCACCTTCGCCTCTTGTCATATCACTAACAGCAGAAAGTAACGTATCTTGTGATAAACGAGGGTTGTAGTCTTTGGTTATTACGCTGTGTTCAACCACTTGATGGCGTAAAGATAATCCCCAAACACTTTCAACACCACTATCACTCATCCCTGAGGGGCTATTAAGAGGAAGTTGTTTTTCAAATTGATATTGGCTTTGTTTATCCCCAAAGTGAATCACTTCCGTTTGCGTTTCTTCATGAAGTTGAAAAGTATAAAAAACACCAATCTCACTTAATAATCGCTCAATAAATTGTAAGTCGCTTTCGTTAATTTGATTTATTTGCTCACGCTTAGGATATTCATGCTTAAGAGCAAATTCATATTCCCAGTTTTCAAAACCATGTTCTTCAAGAATTTTTTTAATCACGTCTGGTATTGAAAGATTAATAAAAAAGCGATGAGTTCTAATTTGATGGCGCAATAAAGAAAACCGAGGCTGAATAATTAACTGATATCGCGCTTCGTCTTTAGAGCCTGATAAACGCTGAAAGTCTGTTATTACACCATGAATACGTTTGGAAAAAGGTGATTGAGTTAGTGTGCTAATGTCTATGTTAAGAGGAGGTAAAAAAGTAAGCGTTGTACTTTTGCGTAATAAATTTAAGGGCTGTAAATCATGTTCTTGGCAAGTAAAAGTAACATGATAAGAGTAAATTTCACTAATTGCTTCATCGCCAAAAAAATACTCCACATCCATAGGAATATTATTGCCTTTTATGGCTAGCTGATAGCGATTATGTGATAAATTTACTTTTGCTATATCTATTACGCTCATAAATATTCCCTTTATAAAGCTCAATAATAAAAGTCTTTCTAATATCCCGCCAAGTTTGTTTAATTAAATTTAATATTAGTATTTAAATTAATCAATATCATTTTTCTTAAAAATAAATGTCCTTATCGTTACCACTCAAAGGCGAGATTAATATTAATTTAATAATATCAATTAGTTATATTAAAGACCAAATAAATAACATTGAGAAGTAATCATTAAATTAGTGACAAACGGCAATATCATCTTATTAATTACACTTAAAATAAGTAAATTTATTTTAAGTAATTATTCTTAGTGAGAAAGCGATGCCGTATATGTGTTTTTATTTAGAAGCTCAAATAAAGATAGATAAAACAAAAAATATTTAATTTTAGTTATTATTTAGTCAATAAAGGTGCAAAATAAAATAGCCAATTAATCCACATTAGAAGTACCTTATTTTTTATATAAAAATCCCATTTCAGATAATCTGTACATAAAAAAATCAAAGGTTATAGATATTCGGTAATTTCATCTCATCTTGTTATTTTTTATACAATTATTTATCCATATTGTTACTATGGATTTATTTTTTTTACTCGTTATAATTTCCCTGTCATTTTAAGTAGTAGTTCATCACATTGAGTTCACAAAACGATACTCAGGTCTGTCTTGAATGATTGAAAAATGAAATCGTATCTTTACTGGACGTTTTTTAAACGCCCGGTACGGATGTTATTTATCAATTTATCAAGGAGACACTGATGCAAATCAGTCGTAGGTCTTTCTTTAAGATCTGTGCTGGCGGTATGGCAGGCACATCTGCCGCATTACTAGGCTTAGCACCTGAAGTATCTATTGCGAATGCTCGCCAATATAAATTATTACGTTCCGTTGAAACCCGTAATAACTGCACTTATTGCTCTGTAGGTTGCGGTATTTTGATGTATAGCCTTGGGGATGGCGCAAAGAATGTCGATAAAAGTATTTATCACATTGAAGGCGACCCTGATCATCCTGTTAGCCGTGGCTCTTTATGCCCGAAAGGTGCTGGGCTTGTCGATTATATCCATAGTGAAAATCGCCTGAAATATCCTGAATATCGTAGACCTGGCTCTGATAAGTGGGAGCGCATTTCATGGAATGAAGCGATTGATAAAATCGCCCGT
Organism: Proteus vulgaris; assembly: GCF_023100685.1. NCBI lineage: Bacteria > Pseudomonadati > Pseudomonadota > Gammaproteobacteria > Enterobacterales > Morganellaceae > Proteus > Proteus vulgaris. The sequence continues at coordinate 4,250,250 of NZ_CP090064.1, forward strand.
CTGATGAAAAAAGATCGTGATGAAAACTTTGTTACCCATAATGAAAAAGGGCAGGAAGTTAACCGCTGGCTGACAACCGGTATGCTTTGTTCTTCTGCTGCCAGTAATGAAACTGGAATTTTAGATAATAAATTTTCCCGTTCATTAGGCATGATTGCTATCGATTGTCAGGCAAGACTTTGCCATGCGCCAACCGTCGCAGCATTAGCGCCAACTTTTGGTCGTGGCGCAATGACCAATAACTGGGTTGATATTAAAAACGCTAACGTTGTACTGATCATGGGCGGTAACCCTGCTGAAGCGCACCCTGTCGGTTTTAAATGGGTTATCGAAGCTAAAATTAAGAACAATGCGAAGGTTATCGTTGTCGATCCCCGTTTTAACCGCAGTGCTGCCGTTGCCGATCTTTACTCTCCTATTCGCGCTGGCTCTGATACTGCATTCTTATTAGGTGTTATTCATTACCTTATTGAACACAATAAAATTCAGCATGAATATGTGAAAGCCTATACCAATGCTTCTTTAATTGTACGTGAAGATTTTAGCTTTGATGAAGGTCTTTTCAGTGGGTTTGATAAAGAAAATCAAAACTATGATAAAACCTCATGGCACTATGAACTTGATGAGAATGGTTTAGCATTAAGAGATAATTCACTGCAACATCCTCGTTGTGTGTGGAATCTTTTAAAACAGCACGTTTCACGTTATACCCCTGAAATTGTTACCACTCTTTGTGGCACACCTTTAGAAGATTTCACCTATATCTGTGAGGCGCTTGCGTCTACCAGTGTAAAAGACAGAACCTCAACTATTTTGTATGCCCTAGGTTGGACACACCATACTGGTGGCGCTCAAACTATCCGTGCAGCAGGTATGATCCAGTTATTATTAGGTAACGTGGGTATGCCGGGTGGTGGTGTGAATGCCTTACGTGGGCACTCGAATATTCAAGGTTATAGTGATCTGGGCTTATTATCATTAAACCTACCAGGTTATATGCCTCTTCCTAATGAAAAACAGACATCATTAGAAACTTATTTATCCCAAGTCACACCAAAAGCCGTGGTTGCAGACCAAGTTAACTATTGGAAAAGAACGCCTGATTTCTTTATCAGTTTGCTAAAAAGTTTCTGGGGTGAACACGCAACAGCACAAAATGAGTGGGGTTATCATTGGTTACCAAAATGGGATAAAAGCTATGACATCATGGCTCAAACCCAATTAATGATCGATGGCAAAATGAATGGTTATATCGTTCAAGGTTTTAACCCATTAGCCGCTTTTGCCGACAAGAATAAATGTAGTGCCGCATTAGCCAAGCTGAAATATATGGTTGTCATTGATCCACTCGTGACTGAATCTTCTAATTTTTGGCAAAATCACGGCGAAATGAATGAAGTTTCATCAAAAGATATTCAAACTGAAATTTTCCGTTTACCTTCTTCATGTTTTGCTGAAGAAAATGGCTCGATTGCAAACTCAGGCCGCTGGCTACAATGGCACTGGGCTGGTGCTAAACCACCTGCACAAGCATGGCATGATGGTAAAATTTTAGGGCATTTATTAATGCGTCTGCGTGAACTTTATCGTGAAGAAGGCGGTGTTTGCCCTGAGCCTATCATGAATCTCTCTTGGAACTACGTTGACCCTTACGATCCACAGCCAGAAGAAGTGGCGAAAGAAGCAAATGGTCAAGCTCTGCAAGATATCTATGATGAAACAGGCAAATTGTTGTTTAAAAAAGGACAACAACTTGATGGTTTCCATCAACTGAAATCAGACGGCTCAACGGCAAGTTTCTGTTGGGTTTATTCCGGTTGCTGGACCGAAAAAGGCAACCAAATGGCGAACCGCGATAACGCTGATCCATCCGGACTAGGTTGTACCCCGGGTTGGGCTTTTGCATGGCCACAAAACCGTCGAGTGTTATATAACCGCGCATCGGTTGATCCACAAGGTCAGCCTTGGGATGAAAAACGTCAGCTTATCAAATGGAATGGTAATCAATGGGTTGGCCCAGATGTACCAGATTATAGTAATGCCGCGCCTAATAGTAGTGTAGGTCCCTTTATTATGCAACCCGAAGGTATGGGACGCTTGTTTGCGGTTGATAAAATGGCTGATGGTCCATTCCCTGAATTCTACGAACCGTTTGAATCACCAACAGAAGATAATATTCTGCACCCGAAAGTCTCTCGTAACCCTGTTGCACGCTTATACAGCTACGATGCTGAACATTTAGGTAAAGCAGATGAATTCCCTTATGTGGCAACAACCTACTCAATTACTGAGTTGTTCCGTCACTGGACAAAACACTCATTAATTAATGCCATTGCACAACCGGATCAATTTATTGAAATTGGTGAACAACTTGCTTCACGTAAAGGCATTGTTCAAGGTGATGAAGTTAAAGTCAGCGCTAAGCGTGGCTATATCAAAGCTAAAGCCGTGGTGACTAAGCGTATTAGACCTCTAACGATAAATGGCAAAGTTGTTGATACTATCGGTATTCCTTGTCACTGGGGCTTTGAGGGAGCAACACGTAAAGGTTTCCTTGCCAATACATTAACGCCATCTGTGGGTGATGCAAACTCATTCACACCTGAATATAAGGCGTTTTTAGTCAATATCGAAAAGGCATAAGGGGAAACTGATGTCATTGCAATCTCAAGATATTATTCGTCGTTCTGCTACTAATTCCCTCACGCCAGCACCACAGGTACGTGATTTTAAAGAAGAAGTGGCAAAACTGATTGATGTTACTACCTGTATTGGCTGTAAAGCCTGTCAGGTTGCCTGTTCAGAATGGAACGATATTCGCGATAAAGTGGGTCTTAACGTCGGTGTTTATGATAACCCGATGGATTTAACCGCTAAATCATGGACCGTGATGCGATTTTCTGAAGTTGAAGAAAACGGCAAATTAGAGTGGCTAATTCGTAAAGATGGCTGTATGCACTGCGCTGATCCGGGTTGTTTAAAAGCCTGCCCAGCAGAAGGTGCCATCATTCAATACGCTAACGGTATTGTTGATTTCCAATCAGAGCACTGTATTGGTTGTGGTTATTGTATTGCGGGCTGTCCTTTCGATGTTCCTCGCATTAATGAAGAAGATAATCGCGCTTATAAATGCACGCTGTGTGTTGATCGTGTTGAAGTCGGTCAAGAGCCAGCTTGCGTAAAAACCTGTCCAACAGGGGCAATTCATTTTGGCTCTAAAGAAGCAATGACGCATCTTGCTAACGAACGAGTCGCAGAGCTGAATACACGCGGTTATGACAATGCGGGTTTATATGACCCTCAAGGGGTTGGTGGAACTCACGTTATGTATGTACTTCATCACGCGGATAGACCTAATTTGTATCATGGCTTACCAGAAAACCCAGAAATTAGCTCAACGGTTAAATTCTGGAAAGGTATTTGGAAACCATTAGCGGCAGTTGGTTTTGCAGCCACCTTTGCAGGTGCAATATTCCATTACTTAGGTATTGGCCCTAACCACACCACAGAAGAAGATGAAGAAGAGGCACAAAAAGAGATGGAAGCATCACAAAATTCAGTGAATAAAGAGGAGCAGAAATAATGAAGAAGAAAAGCGATAAAATCCTTCGTCATACTGCCTCAGAACGTATTAATCACTGGGTTGTGGCGATTTTCTTTATCTTTACTACCTTTAGCGGATTGGGCTTTTTCTTTCCATCTCTAAACTGGTTTATGAATATTTTAGGTACACCACAGCTTTCACGCTTACTGCATCCTTTTGCAGGTGTTGCGATGGTGTTCTTCTTTATCTTTATGTTTTTTAGATACTTAAAACATAATTTTGTTGATAAAGACGACTTAGTGTGGGCAAAAAATATCCACAAAGTGCTACAAAACGAAGAAGCCGGCGATATCGGGCATTATAACTTGGGTCAAAAAGGCATTTACTGGACATTAAGTATCAGCCTTATTGTGCTTACAGTCAGTGGTGTGATGATTTGGCGTCCTTATTTCGCGGACTATTTCTCTATCCCGGTTATTCGCATTGCCTTACTGGCTCATTCACTGTCAGCTATTTTGCTTATCATAACGGTATTTGTTCATGCTTATGCTGCATTCTGGGTGAAAGGATCTATTCGTAGCATGATTGAAGGTTGGGTAACTCGGGGGTGGGCGAAAAAGCACCATCCACGTTGGTATCGTGAGATCTTAGAAGAAGAGAAAAAAGAAGCAGAAAGCAAATTAAACCAAAAATAATCAACTGCTTTTGTTTTTATAAAATAGATGTGAGAAAAAAATGGAGACTTAATCGTCTCCATTTCTATTTTGAATAAACACTCAACTTAATGTGCTGCTGTTTTTGCTTGCTCCACTAAATTAATTAAGCGGCTTCTCATTGTATGATAGTGCTGAGAAACTTGGCTTTCTGCCCATTTTTGATCGGCTATTTTAATCACTTTAGCTGCACAATATTTTGTTTCAGGTGTTTTTGATACAGGATCAAGATTATCCTGAGTCAACTCATTGCATGCCCCAATCCACCATTGATAGGTCATATAAATCGCTTGCTTATTGATTGTCTCATTCACATTACAACGAGACATAACCTTACCTCGACGAGATTCAACCCAAACAATCTCTTGATCACGAATACCCGCTTCTTTGGCAACATCAGGGTGAACTTGAACATAACCGGGTTCATCTGCAAGTGAAGCCAATGCTTTACAGTTACCTGTCATTGAGCGACAGGAGTAATGCCCCACTTCACGTACTGTAGATAAAATCATTGGATAGTCTGCATCCGGCAATTCAGCCGGTGCTCGCCATGGTGTAGCAAATAGCTGCCCTTTTCCTGATGGTGTGGTGAATTGATTACCTGAATATAAATAAGGTGTTCCTGCATCTTCGATATTAGTACAAGGCCATTGAATATGCGCTAAACCCGCCAATTTTTCATAAGTGACACCAAAAAATAGCGGACATAAAGCTCGGACTTCATTCCAGATCTCTTCATTATTTTCATAAGACATCGGGTAGCCCATTTCAGTAGCGAGTAAGCTAATGATTTCCCAATCTCGTTTTACATTGCCACGTGGCTCAATGGCTTTTTCAAAGCGCTGAAAACCTCTATCCGCACAGGTAAAGATACCTGCATGTTCACCCCAACTGGTTGACGGTAAAATCACATCAGCTTGCTCGGCGGTTTTAGTCATAAAGATATCTTGAACCACGACAAAATCGAGCGCTTCAAAGCCTTTTCTTACTAGGCCTAAATCGGCTTCGGTTTGAAGCGGATCTTCACCCATGATGTAGTAAGCTTTCACTTTACCTTCAATGGCTAAATGAGGCACTTCGGTAATACGATATCCCACTTCGGGGTCAAGCTGTTCAACAGGGATATTCCAGGCTTTGGCAAATTTTTCACGCGTATTTTCGTCAGTGACGTATTGATATCCTGGGAACATGTTAGGTAAAACCCCCATATCACAGGCACCCTGAACATTATTTTGCCCACGAACCGGTGCAACACCAACATGCGGTTTACCTAAATTACCCGTTAATAATGCAAGACCAGATAAGCCTTTAACCACATCAACTGCTTGGCCAAATTGTGTAACGCCCATTCCCCACATAATGGTGGCTGTTTTAGCGCCCGCATAAGTACGCATTGCCTTACGAATTTCAATTGCAGGGATACCGACAATATCTTGTACTGCTTCTGGGCTATAGTCGGCGAGTTGTTTTTTATATTCTTCAAAACCTTCGGTATAGCGACTGACGTAATCCTTATCATAAAGATCTTCATCAATTAGCGTATATGCGAATGCATTCACTAACGCCATATTTGTACCATTTTTTAATGGTAAATATTGGTTAGCAATTTTGGCAGTTTCTATTTTTCGAGGATCACAAACAATGATTTTAGCACCCTTTTGTTTTGCTTTAACTACACGGCGCGCCACAATGGGATGAGAGTCTGCACAGTTATAACCAAAGACTAATAAGCAATCTGAATCTTCAATATCAGCAATAGAATTGCTCATGGCACCATTGCCTAATGTTTCTTGTAAACCAGCAACAGAAGGCCCATGACACACACGAGCACAACAATCGACATTATTATTACCTAATACTGCACGAACAAATTTCTGCATCACAAAGTTGGTTTCATTCCCTGTACCACGAGAAGATCCTGTACACATGATGGATTTCGCACCGTATTTTTCTTTTATTTCCAGTAATTTTTTTGCCGTATATTGAATCGCTTCATTCCAACTCACAATTTCAAAATCAGCCCCTTTTTGTCGGCGGATCATGGGTTCATGTATTCTGGCTGTCAGCAGTTTATTGTCATTAAGAAAATCCCAACCATAGAGTCCTTTTAAGCAAAGTTCTCCTTGATTGGTGACACCATTGGCACCTTCAGCTTTGATTATGCGACCATTTTCGACACAGAGATTGATTTTGCAGCCAGCGCCACAATAAGGACAGACGGAGTTGATTTTGTTCATTTGATATCCTTTCCCCTAACTAGGGAGTAAAAGAGTCATAAAGAACTTTTATCTAAGCAGGAATTATGCCAATTAATTTTTACTATTTAATCAATAATATACAAAAATAAATTAATATTTAATTACTGTTTCGACATTTTTGCCGATGCTCACCTTACACAAATAGAGTTAAATATCATAATTCATTACAGATTTCAGTTATTAGCATCAGAGAAACACTTTGAAATAAAAATTAATACTGGATTCTAATAAAATTTATTTCTTTAGTTTGAATTTATGATATAAATAATAAATACGCATTTTGAAAAACAATATTTCATATTGCATTGCGATTATATCCATTTCAATAAAGAGCAAAAAGATGAATATGAACACCAATAACCGACTCCTAGGCCTAAACCTACTACTCCTTCGTTAGGTGGCCAAGCGCGTTCATTTTTTTGCAAAAGCCACCAGTCAGGTGGCTTTTTTGTTGTGCCCCCTACTGGTGAAATTATTTTTAGGGGAGTTTCTATGATGTTGAGTTTTACCATAAGGATGATGAGTGACAACGTCTTCTCAATAAACAATTGTATGGCAATGCCTTCCATAACAGACCAAATGAAGCAGGGGGCAAAATGAGTCAACAATGGACATCAAGAGTCGGCCATATCTTAGCAGCCGCAGGATCGGCAATCGGTATTGGCGCAATCTGGAAGTTTTCTTATGTCGCAGCCAATAATGGTGGCGGTGCATTTTTAATTGTCTTTTTGTTATTTAGTTTCATTATTGGGCTTGCTGTATTACTGGCTGAGAATATCTTAGGCAGTAGCACACACGCAGAAGCCGTTAATGCCTTTAAAAAAATGATGGGACGCAATTGGGTCATCATTGGCGTTATTGGTGTATTCAGCTCTTGGTGTATTTATAGCTTTTATAGTGTTGTAGGTGGTTGGACAATTGGCTATACCGTTATGGCAGCAACAGGCCAGTTGAATATTACAGATAGCGCTGAATTAACTGGTATTTTTACCCGCTTTATTAGTGATCCTTTATGGCCTATTTTGGCTCACCTTGCCTTTGCTGGATTAACCTGTTTTGTAGTTTTAGCGGGTGTACAACGTGGATTAGAAAAAGCCGTCAAAATCATGATGCCAATGTTATTTATCATTATGATTTTATTGATTATTGTTGGTATCAGCTTACCCGGTTCTTCTGAAGGTTTAAAATTATTTTTATACCCTGATTTTAGTAAGTTAACCCCTCAAGGCGTATTAGATGCATTAGGATTAGCCTTCTTCTCACTGTCTATCGGTTTAGGCATTCATATCACTTACAGTGCTTATTTAGCAGATAATAAAGGTATTGCTAACTCCAGTATGTGGGTGGTTATTTTATCTTGTATGGTGTGTGTGCTTGCCGGATTAATGATTTTCCCTGCATTATCTGCCGCAGGCTTAGAGCCTAATGCTGGCCCTGGTTTAACCTTTATGACTATGCCAGTCTATTTTGCCAACTTACCCGGCGGTAATATTTTAGCAGTGACTTTCTTTGTCTTGTTATTAATGGCGGCGTTAACCTCTGCAATTTCATTACTTGAACATATCGTGGCTTATGTACAGATGCGTTTTCAATGGACTCGTCGTCGTGCAGGGTTAGTGGTTACAGCCTCTATTATGCTGATGGGTATTCCTGTTTCATTATCTTTCGGCCCTATGAGTGATGTGACATTCGCAGGTAAAACGGTCTTTGATTTGTTGGATTACCTGACTTCTAATATTTTGATGCCACTGTTCGGTATCGCAATGTGTTTAATCTTTGGTTGGTCACGTAGAGCAAATGCCTTGATCCCTGAAAATATCTCAGGAGTAAAACGCCAATGCTTATTATTGGTTTGGCGTTATATTGGTCCAATTTGTATCGGAATTATTTTAATTCATGGATTGATTGGCTAATTATCAACGAAAAAGAGCCACTCAAATGAGTGGCTCTTGGCTTAACTGATAATGATTTTTTATGGATACTTGATGGTTTTTACTATTTATTTATAGCTTTGTTTAATTTCTTTAGAAATCGCTAATCCACGTTTCGCTTCTTTCTCAGCAAGTTCAACGGATAGACCGATATAAGAGCGAGGATCAAGCATTGCCTTAATTTCATCTGCATTAAAAGCGGCTGTAATAGTTTCATTCTTCATTAGGTTAGTATAAAAATCTTCACCATCTGCCGCCGTTTTAATGGCTTCTTCATATAACAGTGAATGCGCTTTATCTTTACCTAATTTTTCTGCCATTTTCATCATAACGTATTCGGTATTATCTAAACCCTTATTTCTCATCACGTTATGTAGCATTCTCTCTTCATGAGGAACGATGGTTCTTGAAAGCTCTTCCGTTCTTAACAAAATTTCTGTTGTAAGTTCTAACGCTTCTTCAATTAAGCCATCGAATAGCATATAAGAACTGCTATCACCTTCATAAGGTCTTACCGCAGAGTACATCCCTACATTAGGTAACGAGTACAGTTTCTGTGAGTTAGCAATAATACCTTTCGCTAATTTTGGATTAATTTTATGAGGCATCGTGCTACTACCCACAGTACCTTTTGTAAATCCTTCAGAAACCTCAGCAATTTCTTCTAATGTAGTGCTATAAACTTCTTCACCAATTTTATGGCAAATATTTGCCATCAGTGCCAAGTTCATCATGTACTCTAATTTATGCGTACTTAGATTACGTGATGGTACTTCCATTGCTTGCATACCCACTAATTCAGCAACGCGTTTTTGTACTTTCATCCCCACTTCTGGCATTGAGTTAAAAGCACCTACTGCGCCACCCATCATAATGGTGAATACACGTTTCTCACTCTCTTTCATGCGCTGGTAGCAATCAATAAAATCGCTGATCCACACTGAAACTTTATACCCATAAGTGATAGGAATAGCATGGCGACCGTGCGTTCTCCCCGCCATTACCATGTGTTTTGTTTTTTCAGCGAGATTTGATAAATTTTCAATAATTTCGCTCAACAATAACATGAACTTATCGTGTACTGTTTTCATCATATACAGCTGTGAACTTTGCTGTATGTTTTGTGTAGTAATACCGTAATGCACATATTTACCGCTCTCTTCAGAGCATGCATTCACCAGTACTTTTAAGAAAGGTACAAAGCCATGACCGATTTTTTGATAAATACGGTTCATCTCTTCAAAATCGATATTCTCTATAATCGCCTTTTCTTTAATTTCATCTGCGGCAGACTGTGGAATAAAACCGTATTCAGCTTGTGCTTGCGCTAACATTGCTTCAAACATCAACCAAGTTGAGTATTTAGCTTCATTGGACAGCAGATTTTTAATACCGCGATCGTCAATTGTTTTACTTTTAGAATCGTATAACGCTCTCATCATGTATCCTTTTATTTCTTCATTGCTTCATCAACAGCATTGCGAACAAATTCGACTTTAGGGCCATAAACGACATGGACATGGTTTGCTGCTGGAAAGAAGAATGCTGTACATCCAGACTCCAACATTAATTCTTTATTTATTTGATTAACTTCATTAATATCAATACGTAGTCGTGTAATACAGTTATCAACATTACGAATATTTTGTTTACCACCTAACGCTTGGATTAAGATTTCTGCAATTTCGCCATAACGTTTTTCTTTGATTAGCGTGTTTTTCATATTGCTTGATTCTTCTCTACCCGGTGTTTTGATATCAAATTTGACGATAGCCCAGTAGAAAATGAAGTAGGTCACAACCGCAAGCACACTCCCAATCAGCACTAAGAAGATCCAGTTAGTGTGTTCGTACAGTAAACCAAAGATAGTAAAGTCAAAGACGGTGCCTCGGATATAACCAATTGCAACACCAGCAAAAGAGAGCAGAACCGCGCCAATACCCACGATAATCGCGTAAATTAAATAGAGTAGTGGTGCGATAAAGACGAAGGTGAATTCAAGAGGTTCAGTCACGTTACCTAACATTGCAGTTAAGACCATCGTCACCAGCATCGATTTAACTTCAGCACGGTTCTCTTTTTTCGAGGTTTTATAAATTGCTAATGCAATCGCAGGGAATAAGAACAACGTAACCAACATTTGTTGCTGAGCCATAAAACGCGTCAGACTTGGCATCATTGCCCAATATTCACTACTTGGCCCTTGGTTAAATAATACTTCTGTCATTGCTGGAACAACGCCCACATAGGTTTGCCCATCAATCACATAAGAACCACCGGCTTCAGTAAATCTAAACAGAACGTTCCAGACGTGGTGTAAACCAAATGGAATAAATAGACGCTCACCACCTGCGGTAAAGAAAGGTCCAACAGGACTTAAGAAGACAGCTGAGAGCTTAGTTAAGCCCATGACTAATACTTCCCAAATAAATGGCAGCAATGCACCTACGCCAATCATTAATCCGACCATAATAATGGCGACAGATTTTTTTCCTGAGAAGAAGGCAAATGCCGTTGGCAATTCAAGGTTATAAAATTTATCGGTAGCCCATGCAGCGATTAATCCTGTGATAATCCCCCCTGCGGCACTGATATTCATGGTTTGTATACCCAAAACCTTGATTTGCCCAACCTGCGTCATAATGGCAGGATCAGCCAGTTTTCCAGTCAATACCAACCAGATATTGATTGTACTTATCAAAGTTAAATAGCCCACCACGGAGGCAAAGACCGCGATCCCCTTATCTTTATGGCTCATTCCATACGCCACCCCCATTGCAAATAGAAGTGGAATATTGTCAAACACCACACCTGCAATAGAACGGATACTGACTAATAAAGCATTGACTGTTTCATTTCCTAAGAAAGGAAAGCGTGCAATCATATAAGACTGAACTAAAGCACCACTGATCCCCAAGATCATACCGATAGGTGCTAATACACCGATTGGTAGAAGTAGGGTTCTACCAAAGCGCTGAATAGATTCGCTGAACTTTTTCCTGGCCATATTTTTTTCCTTATGACTTCTCGAATATAAAAGAATTACCGAGGTACTCTAGCTTAGGGATTATAGGAAATGAATGACGTGGCGGTTTTAAATATTATCTCAAGTCATTTTTTATGACCTAGGTCTTTTTAATGAATACTTCAATTAATAATAATAAACAATTTTTTATTTTAGTAATGAAGATTGACCCTATAATTTAATATTAATATTGAAAAAGAAGGTTATTTAAATAATAGCTTATGATTATTTTAATCAGATAGATTAATGATTTTTAAACATTAATAATAGAAAGAATATTTAATTAATAGGGTTATTAGTTTATTAGAACTTAAAGTAGTATTTCTAGCTCATTTATCAGTAAATCCACCAGCATAAAAAAGCCAATGCGTGATTTAGTGTCATCTTTTTTTGTATCGTGATTATCGGCAAAACAAAACAGGGCATGGCTTGCATAACTGGTTAATTCATTGGTGTTAAATGCTGTCATGCTAATAATGTTAGCTTCTTTTAACTGTACAATTTTTGCTGTTTCTATAATTTTTTTTGTGCCACCAGAAAGGGAAATAAAGATAACTGTGTCGTCTTCATTAACAAGACGAGTAAACGAGTCAGATAAGTTGTAATCATTAATAAAAAAGCAATGTAGTCCTAAAGCAAACAAAAGGTGTTCAAGGTAATAACCGACTGCTTTACTCGTACCCCTTGCCACAATAAAAATATTCCTAGAATGACGTAAGGTTTTCGCACATTCTCGAATTTGTTCTTCATTAATTAATGTAAATGTTTTATTAATATTTTTTTCTAATTGCTTTTTATAAGATGCTGTGCTCGTTTTCTCAACTTTATTTTGAGTCAAAATATAATTATTAATTTGGAATTTAAGCTCTTTAAATCCACTAAATCCTAACTTTTGCGATAAATTAATGATCACCGTTTTTGACACAAACGTTTTGGCAACTAAATCATTAATATTTAAATAGGGTATATCTGCAATATTATCGGTGAGATATTTTAATACTTTTTTTTCGCTGATGGTTAAATTGTCATAATTCTTTAGGAAATCCAGCATATCTCACCCAACCAATTGAATATAAAACCCCCGATAAAGGAGCGAACATCCCAAAAGCACGCCCGTTCTTTTCGCGCGCTTATGTGCAATAAAATAGATAACGAGTATACGTTAAATCATACAGTTATGTAGGATCAGAGTGATATTTTGTGAATTAGCATAATATTGAGCCCATCTTTTAATGAGCCCAATAGGTGTTATTCGTTACCCCAGCGATTAAGAAACATGGCGATATCATCAATGCGTTTTTTATCAATACCCGCTTCTTTTGCCATCTCTTGCTGTGCCGATTCGCTAATTTCTTCATTATTCATTAATTTAGTGAGTAATAACTGGAAGTAAAGAGCAAGCGCATCTTCTTCGGTCTCAGCAACAGGATCGGTTGATTCCAGTGAATACTCTTCTACCATGTCATAATATTTAAAGTGGATTTCATTGTTCATAAATTCTCCCCAAGGATTAACGTTAATACTCGTCGTATTCGAATGACTAAGAGTATATCTCTACATTCGCCAGTTAACCTAAAATTCGCTATCATCCACTTTCTTCTTTTTTGCGGATAAGCTGATGTCTACGATTATCGATACTTTTATTGCCCCACCTTGCCATGATGAAATCGAGATCCTCTATCAAGACGAACATTTAGTCCTTATCAATAAACCCACAGGGCTATTGAGTTTATCAGGAAAAAATCCACAAAATATAGACTCGGTACATTATCGATTAGTGAAGCTATTTCCGGGATGTACTCTCGTTCATCGACTTGATTTTGGGACATCTGGATTGATGGTTATTGCGCGTAATAAAGCAATCAATGCCCTTTTGTGTCAGCAATTTAGCCAGCGCAGTGTCACCAAGGTATACAACGCACTACTATGTGGTCATTTGAAAGAGAATGAAGGAGTGATTGATGCACCGATTGCAAAAGATCCCGCTCTGTTTCCACGCATGTCGATTTGCCCTATTAATGGTAAACCGGCTCGCTCTGGTTATCACGTTATTGAGCGTTTTTATCATACGTTAGAAAATGGAACGTTGTTACCTCTAACACGGGTACAATTTACGCCTGAAACAGGAAGAACGCATCAACTTCGTATTCACAGCCAGTTTATAGGGCATCCTATTTTAGGTTGTGATTTATATGGTGGGTACGAGGGAGGCTTAATTGAAGGAATGGTAAGAACTGAAGGGACTCCGCGACTTATGCTTCATGCGAGTGAACTTCATTTTGTTCACCCTATTAGCCAAGTGCCAATAAAAGCACACTGCAAGAGCCCGTTTTAAATGTCGATATTTACAGTTTAAGTGCTTTTACTGTTTCATCGATATCAAGTTCATCTTCAGTGAAAATTATTTCAGTTCCGTGCATTGTGGTGATCGCAAGCTTTCTCAACGGGCGCATATTATTAGCACCATCCGCTGATTTTGGTCTGATACTATTCATTAACGTACCAACAGAAAGTACGGTATTTTCTTTGTTAATATGCGTGTCTGCAGGCACATCTTCACTATAAATTCGAAATGATTTAATAGATGTCAGTTTAACTCGCTCACCTGCAATATAAACATATTTGCTATCTGGGATCACTTTAACCGCATACGCAGACAGACCTTTGGTATTGGTGGTCGGCTCAAACGTGACATTTGCATCTGTCTTTATCAAAGCAGGGTTGGCAACTTTAATCACATGAAAATAACGGTTATCCCCGTTTTCATCTTTAATAAATCCAAAACCTTTATCTTCAAACCACTTTGTGATTATTCCGTTCATTGCCATTATCGCCTACTTAATCGTTTATCTACAAAAATTTCCAGATACAGTATAAAGCACAATGCTTATACAGACTATGCCTTTGAGCTAATAAGCTACTTTGCATTACCACATCAAATCATCTGGAATTTTAAAATCAGCATAAGGATCGTCTTCATCTTGTTCTGTCTCGCTCAGTGCATTATTCAACAAGATACAGTCCACGTCTCTTTGTGTGATTTTATCCGCAACACTGGCTGGAATAATCGCGTATTCCGTTTTATCTGCATTATCCAGACGAGCAATAGCAAGACGCCCACTAATTAATTGAGATTGCGTCAGTTTATCCACCACAATTTTTTTAATCACATTATTGTCAGTGAAATTAAAATCAATATCGCCTTTTGCTGGCATAATTCTATTCATCTCAATAAGTTGCTTAACTTGCGCTTTATATTCTTTAGATAAAGTCGCTTGTTTTTGTTGTTCACTAAGCAGTTTATCGCGCTCAAGTTGAGCTTTTTTATTTTCTTCTACGGCTTCTCTCGCTTCTCGCGCTTGAACACGTGATTTTTTTGCCGTTCTTTGGACTTTTGCCATTTTTTTACTGGTCACAAGCCCTGCTTTTAACATTTGCTCTTGTAAGGTAAGTTTTGCCATTTTTATGCCTAAATCTGCTAAATAATTTTTGAAATTATACCTGTAATTTCTAAGAGTGCATTAGATTGGAAAGATGTTGAAGAAAACTGATTTAAAAATTCTGCTACTTGAGAAAATATTTATATCTAATTTTCGATTTGAAAATAAATATAAAATATTTAAGTATTCGCAATCACATGATGAGTAGTTTTAGCAACATTTGAACCTATCCTTGCATTCAGAGTATATTGGAAAAACTATTATCAAACTTTCTCTTATAACAGGTAATACTAACAATGGCTCTGATCCCAAAAAACTATGCACGGTTGGAAAGTGGCTACCGTGAAAAAGCACTGAAAATCTACCCGTGGGTATGTGGACGTTGTGCTCGTGAGTTTGTTTATTCAAATTTACGTGAACTAACCGTTCATCATATTGATCACGACCATACCAATAACCCAGAAGACGGTAGTAACTGGGAGTTATTGTGTCTGTTTTGCCATGATCACGAACACTCTAAATACACAGAAGCAGACCAATACGGCACAACGGTTGTCGCTGGTGAAGATGCGCAAGACGATGTCGGTGCAGCAACCTATAATCCTTTTGCTGATTTAAAGTCGATGCTCAATAAGAAGAAATAGTGAATGCAATGTCTGCTTTAGTGCAAAGCAGACAATCTATCCTATTTTCACGCTCCTATGCACAATGGTGTATACTTACCAACAAGAAATTTGTTCATGGTTAATTAATAATGAAAGAAATCGAAAAAGCAAAAATTAAACTCCTTAGCGACCGTTTAGACCTTATTCGTCACAAGATGGCAAATATCTCTCCGTCAGATGAAGTAGAAAAAGCGGAGAAATACGCAGAGTTTGAGAAAGAAAAAGTAGAACTGGAAGCTGAAATTGCTCATCTGAAAGCAGTACGTAACAATAAACTAAGTAAAGAAGCGCAGAAATTAGAGGATATGCCATTCAAACGCCTCATCACTAAGAAAGAACAGGCTGATATTGGTAAGCTAAAGAAAGCCGTGCGAGGCTTGGTTATTGTCCATCCAATGACGGCATTAGGCCGTGAAATGGGGCTAGAGGGAATGACTGGTTTTTCTAAAACTGATTTCTAGTTAGATAATTAACCCAACTAAAACCTGTAATAATCGACTAATACTGAAAGGTTCTTAATATACTTTTCGTTGTTATGAACCGTCAGTTATCCGCAGTTTTCTTACTACCCCCTGTATATTGTAATACCTCGCAATCATTGAAAAGTTGTAATGTAGAGTATTACGATTAACCTGCCGATTGCCTTCTTTTCGAACTTGTAAGAAAGGTTTACAAGTTGAGTTTTGTACAAGTTTTCCTTCAAAGAAAACATTAATTAGATAATTTATTGGAAAGTGATGAAACCAAAGATGGCGGAAGATCACAGGAGTCGAACCTGCCAAGGACCGCTGGCGGCCCCATCTGGATTTGAAGTCCAGCCGCCCCACCGGGGACGATGATCTTCCATTTTTGAATGGGTCAAAAGGAAATAACGAGATGATTATACGCTGAATTATTTTTAATCCCAAGTGCATCAAATCAATAAAACTCCTTTCAAATAAAATAATCCCGTTTTTGAGTAAAACTTCGGATAATTACCGCGATACTATTGAACTTATACAGTTTCATCCTCATCTTACTATCTATAACGAATAAACTCAGTGGTGTGTTTTACGTCACTGCAAACCAAAATACAGGATGTTTTTTATGTCAAATCCATTACTTAGCACAACGGGATTACCTGCATTTTCCCAGATCAAACCAGAACATGTTGTTCCTGCATTAAAAGAAGTATTAACAACTTACCGTGAAACAGTTGAAAAATTACTGGCTGAAAATACCCAATTTAACTGGGATAACCTTTGTCAGCCATTAGCAGAAGCAGGCGATAAACTTTCTCGTGTTTGGTCTCCAGTCAGTCATTTGAATTCTGTCAAAAATAGCACTGAACTACGTGAAGCGTATGAACAAAGTTTACCATTGCTGTCTGAGTTCAGTACGTGGATGGGGCAACATGAAGGCTTATATCAAGCTTATAAATCAATTAAAGAAAGTGCTGATTTTAATGCATTAACTCAACCACAAAAAAAAGCAATTGAAAACGCATTACGTGACTTTGAATTGTCAGGTATCGGTTTACCCAAAGAGAAACAGCAGCGTTTTGGTGAAATCAGCGCGCGTATGTCTGAGTTAGGCGCTAAATATGGAAATAATGTATTAGATGCAACAATGGGTTGGTCTAAACTAATTACTGATGTAGAAGATTTATCCGGTATGCCTCAAAGTGCTATTGATGCTGCAAAAGCTATTGCACAAGCCAAAGAGCAAGAAGGCTACCTATTAACGCTTGATATGCCAAGCTATCTGCCTGTCATGACATATGCTGATAATCGTGAACTAAGAAAAGAGATGAGTATCGCTTATAGTACGCGAGCCTCCGATCAAGGCCCAAATGCAGGTCAGTGGGATAATAGCGAAATTATCGCTGAAATCCTTGCATTACGCCACGAACTCGCTCAACTCCTTGGTTTCAATAATTATGCTGAAAAGTCACTCGCCACTAAAATGGCAGAGTCTCCAGAACAAGTCCTTAGTTTTTTAACTGACTTAGCACAACGCGCTCACCCACAAGGTAAAGAAGAGTTAGCTGAACTCACACAATTTGCAAAAGAGCACTATGGCGTTGATAAATTAGAATCATGGGATTTGGCTTACTATAGCGAAAAACAGAAACAACATCTGTTCTCAATCGATGATGAGCAACTGCGTCCTTACTTCCCTGAACAACGTGCTTTAAGTGGCTTATTTGAAGTTGTTCATCGTATCTATGGTTTAACTGCTAAAGAACGTAACGACATAGACACTTGGCATGATGATGTTCGTTTCTTTGAGCTTTACGATGACAGTAACACCTTGCGTGGTAGCTTCTATCTTGATTTGTATGCGCGTGAACACAAACGTGGTGGTGCTTGGATGGATGACTGCATGGGAAGAATGCGTCATGCCGATGGCAAGCTACAAAACCCTGTTGCTTATCTCACCTGTAACTTCAATAAGCCTATAGGTGATAAACCAGCACTGTTTACTCATAACGAAGTCACCACACTTTTCCATGAGTTTGGCCATGGCTTACATCATATGTTAACGCAAATTGATACTGCCGATGTTGCAGGCATTAACGGTGTACCATGGGATGCTGTTGAATTACCAAGCCAATTTATGGAAAACTGGTGTTGGGAGCCTGAAGCATTAGCCTTTATTTCTGGCCATTATGAAACTGGCGAACCATTACCACAGGCAATGCTTGATAATATGCTTAAAGCAAAAAATTATCAGTCAGCAATGTTTGTATTACGCCAATTAGAATTTGGTCTGTTTGATTTCCGTTTACATGCTGAATATGATCCCGCTAAGGGAGCTCGTGTGATGGAAACCTTAACTAGTGTGAAAGAGCAAGTTTCTGTTGTTCCTTCAACACCTTGGGCTCGTTTCCCTCATGCCTTTAGCCATATATTTGCAGGTGGTTATGCCGCAGGTTATTACAGCTATTTATGGGCTGATGTGCTTGCAGCTGATGCCTTCTCTCGTTTCTCCGAAGAAGGAATTTTTAACCGCGAAACAGGCCAATCATTCCTAGATAATATTTTAACTCGTGGCGGTTCTGAAGAGCCAATGGAACTGTTTAAACGCTTCCGTGGTCGTGAGCCAAAACTTGATGCTATGCTTAAAGGCTACGGCATTAAAGGATGATATGTGAATATCTGTTTACTTTGTGAAGAAGGCGCTGATAACAGCGCCTTATCAGATTTAGCGCAACGTTGGGGATTAGTTCACGACGAAACGCAAACAATGGCTTTAGTGTTAACGCCGACTCACCTTGAATTACGCAAACAAGATGAACCTAAATTAGGTGGCATCTATGTGGATTTCGTAGAAGGCACCATGGCACATCGTCGTAAATTTGGCGGTGGTCGAGGTGAAGCGGTGGCAAAAGCAGTTGGGATCAAAAAAGACTATCTGCCTGATGTTGTTGATGCAACAGCAGGACTTGGCCGTGATGCATTTGTTTTAGCATCTATTGGTTGCAAAGTCAGAATGGTAGAGCGTCACCCCGTAGTTGCAGCATTACTTGAAGATGGGTTAAAACGTGCTTATCTTGATGCTGACATTGGTGAATGGATGCAAGAAAGAATGACGTTAATTCATGCCTCTTCTGCCCAAGCACTCACTGAGATCACGCCTCCTCCTGATGTTGTCTATCTTGATCCGATGTACCCACATAAAACAAAAAGTGCATTAGTCAAAAAAGAGATGCGAGTGTTCCAATCTTTAGTCGGTGCAGATGAAGATGCAGATGCGCTACTAGAACCTGCAATCACGTTGGCAAAAAAACGTGTTGTCGTAAAACGTCCTGATTATGCTGAGCCATTAAATAATCAGCCTGCACACGCCAATGTAACAACAAAAAATCACCGTTTTGATATTTACCCTTGTGTATAAACACTGACATATAAGGGTAAAAAATTGATTTGAAATCTGACGGGTGTTAAACACCCGTTCAGAATCAGTAAGATTTACAGCACGCCTTGAGCCAGCATTGCATCCGCAACTTTGACAAAGCCCGCAATGTTCGCACCTTGAATATAATTAGTCTGCTTACCTTCACCACCGTAATTCACACAAGCATGGTGAATATCTAACATGATGTGATGTAAACGAGCATCCACTTTTTCTGCTTTCCAGCTTAAACGTGCTGCATTCTGCGCCATCTCTAAACCAGAGGTTGCAACACCGCCCGCATTAGCTGCTTTACCTGGTGCAAAAAGGACACCTGCTTCGATAAAAGCATCTGTTGCTGCAATCGTTGTGGGCATATTCGCACCTTCAGCAACGGCTTTAACACCATTTTTGATCAAGACTTTTGCAGCCTCTAGATCTAATTCATTTTGTGTTGCACAAGGTAGAGCAATATCAACAGGAATAGCCCAAGGTTGTTGCCCTTCAAGATAGGTTAAACCAAACTCTTTGGCATACTCTTCAACACGACCGTAATTATTTTTAATTTCAGTTAGGCGTGTGAGTTTTTCAGTAGTAAATCCGGCTTCATCAACCACAGTACCACCTGAATCCGATGCAGTTATGACTTTAGCGCCTAATTCTAAACATTTTTCGATAGTAAATTGTGCAACATTACCTGCGCCAGAAACCGCCACACGCATCCCCTCAAGAGACATACCATGACGTTTAAGCATCGCATTAGTAAAGTAAACTAAACCATATCCAGTGGCTTCTGGGCGGATTAAACTGCCCCCGAATGAAAGACCTTTTCCTGTAAATACACATTCATTGCTATTAGACAGTTTTTTCATCATGCCTGCCATAAAGCCAACTTCTCGCGCACCTACACCAATATCTCCTGCTGGAACATCTGTGTTAGCCCCTAAATGACGATAAAGTTCAGTCATTAAAGCCTGACAAAAACGCATGACTTCCCCATGACTTTTACCTTTAGGATTAAAGTCAGAGCCACCTTTCGCGCCACCCATTGGTAATGTCGTTAAGGCATTTTTAAATGTTTGTTCAAAACCTAAGAATTTTAGGATAGAGAGATTCACAGAAGGATGAAAACGCATACCACCTTTGTAAGGCCCGATAGCTGAGTTAAATTGGATACGCCATGCACGGTTAACTTGCACTTGCCCTTTATCATCTAACCAACAAACGCGAAACTGAATAATACGTTCAGGCTCAACTAAGCGCTCAAGTAATGATTGTTCACGATATTGTGGATTTTTTTCTAAAAAAGGCCACAAAGTGGTAAAAACTTCACGAACCGCCTGATGATACTCAGGTTGATGAGCGTTATATTTTTCTACCCCTTCTAAAAACGAAGACAATGAGCCAGATATATTCATTCCGCTATTCCTTTTTTGTGTAATGTGATGTTGGCATAACCTCATTTATTCGGAATATTTTTGGGTTTTGTGAGGTTGATGTTGTTTTGCTTCTTGAATATATCATTAAAATACATTCACACTTCAAGACATTTTTTTCATAATTAGACAAAAAAAAAAGGTTGACTCTACTTAACAGCAGGAAAAATAGGAATTTTAGGCAAAAAAATACCTGCATAAGCAGGCATTTTTTTTGCTTAAACAAGCAAGCGATTATTCTTCATCATCTTTCAGAGGAACAATTAACATATCAACATGCACAGTATTAATTAATTGACGTGCTGATGACATCAATTTGCTCCAGAAGTCTTGGTGATGACCGCAAACAACTAAATCCATATCGTATTTTTTAATCGCATCAACCAGAACTTGGCCTAAATCACCGCTACCACTCAAGGTTTCCTGAATTTCATAACCTGATTTATCTGAGAGGTCTTTTAACGCGTTACGGGTTTCATCAGTAATACGTTGTTGCATATCACCGAGGTTGACATCAATTAGACCGGTATAAAGATCAGAATAGTTAACATCAACGTGAATTAAGGAAACTTTGGCATTATAGGGTTTTGCCATAGATACAGCTTTCTGTACTAAGACGTTACTCTCAGGGGATAAATCAACTGCCACTAGAATATGCTTATAAGCCATCGTGAACTCCTTCCATAAGCTGATTAATCGGTTGGAAAGGCGGTTAAGCCTAAATCCTATGTATTAAATATAACGTTTTAAGATGAAAGTTAGATGTCGCCTTGATCACAACTTATGTCAAATTCATCAAGAAAGCATCTATCGATAAATAACAATATACACCATTTTAGATTATCACGATGTCATTCACCGACAATATCATCATAATAATGAGAATTGAGTATAAAAAACAACAAAAACACCCTTTTAGAGTTATTTTTTATCCATTTTTTTGAAAAAGGAAACAACTTGAACACGTCATTTTTGTTTATTGCTTAATTTCACCTAAACTTAAATAAGAGAAAAAATAACCTCTATGGGTAAAGGTTTTCTCATCTCTGAATCTATTATTCTAGGGAGGGGATTATGTTTAATGTCATTGTTATCTTTTGGGCGCTCTGTATTCTTTGCCTGATTAATATGATGCGTTATTTTTCATCTATTCGGGTATTACTCACAATACTGCGCCAATCTGATCCGTTACTCTATCAATCAGTAGATGGTAATGGATTTTTTACTATGCATGGGCAATTTTCAAAACAATTGCGACTTATCCGCTACATCAACCAACGCCAATATACCAACCATCATAATCCTGAAGTGATTATGCGTTGTGAGCGAATTTATCGGCAATTTTATCTTGTTAGCCGTTTTTGTATTTTGGCTGTAGCAAGCTTAATTGCGATGCTTATTTGGTAGGTGACAAAAACAAAAAAACGGTGACTTTTAGTCACCGTTTATAAACAAACTTGGGTAGTTTATTGCTTATCAGCCATTCACAATGAATGTCAGTGATATCCAATAAAGTAAACCTGATAAACCAATGCTAACTGGTAATGTTAAGATCCAAGCCAGTGCAATATTTTTCACCGTCTTCGTTTGAACCCCTCCACCATCAACAATCATTGTACCTGCAACTGCAGATGACAAAACTTGTGTTGTTGATACAGGCATACCCGTATAACTTGCGACACCAATGGACACTGCTGCTGTTACCTGAGCAGAAACCCCTTGAGCATAAGTCATACCTTTTTTACCAATTTTCTCACCAATCGTTACTGCAACACGTTTCCAACCTACCATTGTCCCAATAGAGAGCGCTAATGCCACTGCAACAATGATCCAAATCGGTGCATATTCCACAGTGTTTAGCAGGTCACGACTCAATGTTTTTAAGAACCGTGCATCTTGGGCGCTAGTTTCAGGTAATTTAGCCACTTCTGTTGCGGTATCAGCGATACACATTAGTAATCGACGCATTTGAGCACGCTGGTCTGCTGTTAGTTCATCATAAGAACTAATATTTGCCAGCATTTGTTCTGTTTGATTCAGAACAATTGGCGTTCTCGCGCTGTTACAATGGAAATCAGTATCACTAGGATCAGTTTGTGCTGACACTGCTGGTGTATTTTCGATAGCATGCTGTAATGCTGGCTGATGCTTCTCATAATACTGCTGTAAGTGCACAACGGCATCATGTGTTTTGGTGATATCGTATCCGCTAGCACTCATATTGACGACAAAGCCCGCAGGCGCCACGCCAATTAATACCAACATGATAAGACCGATACCTTTCTGCCCATCATTTGCACCATGAGAAAAACTAACCCCAACCGCAGATAAAATCAGTGCAGTACGAGTCCAAAATGGTGGCTTACGCTTACCATCTTGTTTTTCACGTTCAGCTGGTGTCAGGTGAATACGACGACGTTTTTTCGTACCACTCCAGTAACGGCGTAGTAAGAAAATCATCGCGCCTGCAATAACCAAGCCGATAATCGGAGAAAGAATGAGAGATAGGAAGATACTGATCATTTTTGGAATGTTTAACGCATCAACGATAGACGAATCTGTCACGATAGCATTTGTTAAACCAATACCAATGATAGCACCTATCAGCGTATGTGAACTTGATGCTGGGATGCCGAAATACCATGTACCTAAGTTCCAGATAATAGCGGCTAACAGCAACGAGAAGACCATAGCAAGGCCATGACCTGAGCTCACATTCAGCAGAAGATCTGTCGGTAACAAGTGAACGATAGCATAAGCTACACTCAAACCACCGAGCAAAACTCCAAGGAAGTTAAATACACCCGCCATCACGACCGCAAATTGCGCACGCATAGCACGAGTATAGATAACAGTTGCTACCGCATTTGCGGTATCATGGAAGCCGTTAATAGCTTCATAAAATAGCACAAAAAGCAGTGCTAAAACCAACATTAAACCTGTATGAAATTCTAGGTCAGTAAACAAATGTAGCATAGACGTTAAGCCAGTTAGTTGGACATGAACGCGGCGCATTATCAGCGACAAATGCGAACGGTGGAAGCGAAATTTAACCTTTTTTTGATTTGATAACCAAGAAAATTAGAGTCTTTTTAAGATAATTCCTTATATATCATTTAATTAATAAAAATAAAAAAAAAGTAAATTTCTGACAATTTTTTTCCTTGCTAATACGAATTTAGGTGAAAAATGCAGATTTCTCCATATAATTTTACAAAAATACTCTGATCTTACGCGAAAATCATTGATTAAATAGTCAGAGAAAACCAAGAACGAGACATCATTGTGGGATCATACGATACAGTAATTATAGGTGCAGGTGCCGCGGGGCTTTTTTGTGCGTCTTTAGCAGGACAAGCAGGATTATCTGTTTTAGTGCTAGATAACGGTAAAAAAGCAGGTCGAAAAATTCTTATGTCAGGAGGCGGTCGTTGCAATTTTACCAATATGTATATTGAGCCTTCAGCCTATTTATCAGAGAATCCTCATTTTTGTAAGTCAGCACTTGCTCGCTATACACAATGGGATTTTCTTGAATTAGTGCAAAAACATAACATTGCCTATCATGAGAAAACATTAGGCCAGCTCTTTTGTGATGATTCAGCACAGCAAATTGTGGATTTATTACTTGCTGAGTGTCAAAAAGGGAAAGTAAGTGTTCGCTTACGTAGCGAGGTAACGTTAATCGAGAAAACAGAGGAAGGTTTCACTGTTTTTGTTGATGGGAAAGCGATTGTTACCCCTTCTGTTGTCATTGCCAGCGGTGGGCTTTCTATGCCTGGTTTAGGTGCTACTCCTTTTGGCTATAAAGTCGCAGAACAATTTGGCCTTCCGGTATTACCCACTCGCGCGGGCTTAGTGCCTTTTACACTACATAAACCTCAGCTTGAGCAATTTAGTCAACTATCCGGCGTGGCTGTACCTGCTATTGTGACGGCAAAAAGTGGAATAAGTTTTAAAGAAAATATTCTTTTTACTCATAGAGGTCTTTCAGGCCCTGCTATTCTGCAAATCTCTAGTTATTGGCAATCCGGAGAGTATGTAAGTATTAACTTACTTCCAAATATTGACCTTGAAAGCCTTCTACAAGAAAAACGCCAAGAACACCCAAATCAATCATTAAAAAATACATTATCTCGCTTATTACCAAAGCGTTTTATTGAAATAATGATAGAAAATAAACAGTTACCTGATATTTCCCTCACTCAACTTAGCAACGAACGTATTACTCAAATTGTAGTGTTGCTACAAGAATGGCAAGTTCAGCCTAATGGCACGGAAGGATATCGTACTGCGGAAGTCACTCTAGGTGGCGTAGATACTCGAGCCCTTTCTTCTAAAACGATGGAAGCCACCAAAGTAAAAGGACTCTATTTCATTGGTGAAGTCGTGGATGTAACAGGTTGGTTAGGTGGATATAACTTCCAATGGGCATGGAGCTCAGCCTATGCCTGTGCTCAGAGCCTTATTTCAACACCGAAATCAACTTTTGCTGAGTGATAATAAATAAACGTGCCAATGTTAAAGTTATAAATATTGGTTTTATAATTCTATAAACTTATAAGTCATACATAACAAAACCCAGTTATCATCAATCTATGATAGCTGGATTTTGTTTTATCGCTTAATAGCGACTCAAAATGATTCATATCCCTTCTTTTACTCTGGTTTTATAACGCATTTCTTGTTCTTTTTTCTATGAATAACCTTATAAAAAATATTGTTAACTATTTGGTTATATTACTATTTTAAAAAATTATTAAAATAAAACGATTCGTTAATCAGTAAGTTAAAAGCTTTTCATTGCTTTTTTCGATATTGCTTAAAAAAAAGGCTTTACAAATGATACTGAGA
This sequence comes from Proteus vulgaris, assembly GCF_023100685.1. NCBI lineage: Bacteria > Pseudomonadati > Pseudomonadota > Gammaproteobacteria > Enterobacterales > Morganellaceae > Proteus > Proteus vulgaris. Next base: position 4,275,992 of record NZ_CP090064.1, read on the forward strand.
ACTATTATCATCAATAACACTTTCAGACGCACCACCTTCAGGGTGATATGAAAGAACGACATTGCTCACATTGCTTCCAGTGTTTTATTTAGCCAGCCGGGTGCTGGCTTTTTTCTTTTCAAAAACTTATTCGATGTTTTTGTTTCCCTTTATTCAAATTATTTGGATCTTCAGGTTAAATTCCTCCGCTTTTCTACTTTGTGCTATTGCGTAAACTGTGTTCAACAACTGATGAGAAGGAAACACATAATGATTTATCTACGCAAAGCAAATGAAAGAGGACACGCTAATCATGGTTGGCTAGATAGCTGGCATACCTTCTCTTTCGCAAACTATTACGATCGTGATTTTATGGGATTTTCTGCATTACGCGTGATTAATGAAGATCGCGTAATACCTGGTGAAGGCTTTGGTACCCACCCTCATAAAGACATGGAAATTTTAACCTATGTGCTTGAAGGTAATATCGAGCACAAAGACAGTATGGGTAATAAAGAAAATGTTCCTGCGGGTGAGTTTCAGATAATGAGTGCAGGTACAGGGATCACCCATTCAGAATATAATCCAAATAGTGATCAAGGGCTGCATTTCTACCAAATTTGGATTATGCCAAATACTGTCGGTATCACACCACGTTACGATCAACGTCGTTTTGATACAACTGTAAGTAAACAGCTTATTTTGTCGCCAGATGCCCGTGATGGCTCTTTAAAAGTATTCCAAGACATGACCTTATGGCGTTGGAACCTGAAAAAAGGCGAAGAAGCACAATATCAAGTAGAAGCGGGACGCAATATTTGGCTGCAAGTTGTAAAAGGAAAAATAGCCATTAATGACATAATTGCGACCACCAGTGATGGTGTAGCTATTGCTGATGAAGATATGATCCATTTTGTTGGTGATGAAGACAGTGAGGTTTTATTGTTTGATTTGCCTCCTGTAAAAGCATAGTTGGGTTATCACCCTCTAAAGCCACTTTTTCTCTAATAGATAGTTTCACTTTATTTCCTTTTTACTCCCTGAAATATTCTCGCATTTCAGGGATTTTTTTTATCTCTAATATCTCAAATAAAAAAACACCAAAATCATATCCTATGAATTTGGTGTTTTTATTAATGCTTTAAAAAATTAACGTTTTGGTCCAACTTTTGTCAGTGCTTGACCTGCTGGAGTATCTGTATATTTATCGAAGTTCTTCACAAAACGATCAGCGAGATCGTCTGCTTTTACATCCCATTGCGCTTTATCAGCATAAGTATCACGAGGATCTAAAATTTCACTGTTAACGCCTGGTAGTGCTGTTGGGATCTCCAAATCAAACACAGGTAATGTTTTCATTGGTGCTTTATCAATGTCACCATTTAAGATCGCATCAATAATAGCGCGAGTATCTTTAATTGAGATACGTTTACCTGTGCCGTTCCAACCGGTATTAACCAGATAGGCTTTTGCACCAGATGCTTGCATACGTTTTACTAATACTTCAGCGTATTGTGTTGGGTGCAGAGATAAGAATGCCGCACCAAAACAAGCTGAGAATGTAGGTGTTGGCTCTGTTACACCACGTTCTGTTCCTGCAAGCTTAGCGGTAAAGCCAGATAAGAAGTGATATTGCGTTTGTTCCGGCGTTAAACGTGAAACAGGAGGTAACACACCAAAAGCATCTGCTGTTAAGAAAATCACTTTCTTAGCGTGACCCGCTTTAGAAACAGGTTTAACAATATTATCGATATGATAAATCGGGTAAGAAACACGGGTATTTTCTGTTTTTGAGCCATCGTCGAAATCAACAGAACCATCCGATAACACAACCACGTTTTCTAATAGTGCGTCACGTTTAATTGCACCATAGATATCAGGCTCTGCTTCTTTTGATAAGTGGATCGTTTTCGCATAACAACCCCCTTCAAAGTTAAACACACCGTCATCGTCCCAACCATGCTCATCATCACCAATTAGCTTACGCTTAGGATCTGTTGAAAGGGTTGTTTTACCTGTACCGGATAAGCCAAAGAAAATAGCCACATCACCACTTTCGCCAACGTTTGCGGAACAGTGCATAGAAGCCATACCTTTAAGAGGAAGGAAGTAGTTCATCATAGAGAACATACCTTTCTTCATCTCGCCACCGTACCAAGTACCCCCGATTAACTGAATGCGTTCAGTTAAATTGAAAGCAACGAAGTTCTCAGAATTAAGTCCTTGTTCCTTCCAATTTGGATTTGTACATTTCGCTCCGTTCATCACAATGAAGTCTGGTGTGAAATTTTCCAGCTCTTCTTGTTCAGGACGAATAAACATATTTTTAACAAAATGGGCTTGCCAAGCAACTTCCGTGATAAAACGTACTTTTAAACGAGTGTCCGCATTCGCACCACAAAATGCATCAACAACAAACAAACGTTTGCCTGATAGCTGATTGGTTACCAATGATTTTAAGTCAGACCACACTTCTTGTGAGAGTGGCTTATTATCATTTTTACCTTTTCCCTGATCAGCCCACCATACCGTGTCACGAGTAACATCATCACGAACAATGTATTTATCTTTCGGAGAACGTCCAGTAAATATACCTGTATCAACGGCAATAGCGCCTAACGAGGTTAATGTGCCTCGTTCATAACCTGTTAATCCAGGCTGGGTTTCTTCATTAAATAACAGCTCATAGCTTGGGTTATAAATGATTTCACTTGTGTCCTTAATACCGTACTGCTGGAGATCCTTAGGGGTAAGACCTTTAACGCTCATAGTTTCGCTCCTGATAAATAGACCTTTCTACGAGCAATATTAGGGTGTTACGAGTAATTAACAGCGATTGTTATCAATATTTTGAAAATTTATAATTTTTTTATGTTAAGAACGAGAGCTAATGCACAAAACTACAGAAAAATTGTTGAATAAAAAAGGACGCAAAATAGCGTCCTTTTGATAAAGTCACCTTGCTAAATCGAATCAGTGCAATTCTGATTCATTTAACTTATTGATATTATTAATATCATTCTCTGTAAAGATATAATGAGTTCCACAATACTCACATTCCATATCGATATTGCCCTGTTCTTGCAACAGGTGGTTCACATCTTCTTTAGACAATGTTACTAATGTATTTTCACAGCGTTCACGCGAACAAGTACAATGAAATTCAACAGCTTGAGGCTCATAAAGAGTAACATCTTCTTCGTGATATAAACGATGTAAGATCTCTTTAGTATCCAGCGTAAATAACTCTTCAGCCTTAATGGTGTGAGTTAATTGTGTAAGTAATTCAAAATGTTCCGCCGTATGTTCTGCCGTGAACTCTTCTGATGCTGGTAATACTTGTAATAACATTCCTGCAGCCGCAGGCTTACCCGCTTGCATACCACTACGAATAAATACGCGAGTTGGTAACTGTTCTGATTGCTTAAAATAGTTATCAATACAAGCTTCAATAGTTTCACCATCAAGGGCAACAATACCTTGATAACGTTCACATTTCTCTGGTGTTACTGTGATGACCATAAAACCATTCCCGATCATCTCTTTTAATGTACTTCCAGCCTTTACATCATCATCCACACGCGCAACACCGCGCATTTGTTGATTGTTATTACCATTGATAACAGCCAATCGTACTGGGCCATCGCCTTGTATTTGAACAGTAATATCTCCTTCAAATTTAAGCGTTGCTGTTAACAAACTCGTTGCCACCAGCAAATCACCTAGAAGACATTGAACTGGCTCAGGATAATGGTGATTTTCAAGCATTGATTGATAGGTTTCAGTCACATTGACCAATTCACCACGTACCGCGTTTTTTTCAAATAAAAAACGTGATAAAGAGTCTTTTTTAGACATAACGTTCTCTCATTTCAGGGAATCGGTTAATCCGATTCTTGTAAATTTGTCTGTTTGAAGCGAAGTAAGGTGCGTCTTTCCTTTTTATCAGGGCGACGTTCAGGATGAGGCATTGTTAACGCATTCATTTTTCTCGCAAGAGCAATTTTTTCTCTTTTCGCAATACTCTCTGGTGTTTCACAATAGAGTGTTTGTGCTTGTGTAGCACCTTGTCGCTGTGAACTCACCATTAGAATGGTTACTGTCCGTTCATCATTACCTTGTCGTAGACGTATTTCTGCGCCTTCTTCAACGATTTTACTTGGCTTGCCTCTCACACCATTGTAATGAACTTTGCCACCTTCAATCATTGTGCGAGCAATGGCACGCGTTTTATAAAAACGCGCAGCCCAGAGCCATTTATCTAAGCGGACACCACTTTCTGGTGATGGTTGACTCATCCCTTTCTCCTTAACTTCAACTTCTTTTATGAAGGCGATAGTGAAAACACATAGCCTTCCACAACAAGGGACTTACTGAGGAGGGCGATAAAAACAGTGCTCATAATAGAGACTGATTTTATTCATGCGTTGGTTGTTTTGTCGCCGACGCCGGATGATAAGAAAGAGGTTCAATACTAAGAACCCGATAGCAAGAAACAATAATAACGTATTACCGATGTAATATAACATTGTCATTGAATCAGGTAGGCTATGTAAAAATATCTGTAACGTACCATTAGCATCAACAACCATGCCTGTTATTACTCCACCCGTATCAAAAGGGGTATGCAATAAAATATCGGATAAACGTTGTAACTCCCGCCACTGTTCTAACGGCGTGGGTTCAAACACTGAGTTTGAGTTTGACGCGTAATCAACGAGCTGTTTTCTTTCATCACTGATTAATAGCACACCACCTGGTGGCGGACTATTTAACAGTATTGCGGCTTTATCTATTTCTCGATAGATAAAAGAAGATGTGGTGGTGTCGATAAGCTTTTCCAAGGCCTCCGCACTTACTGCACGTAATAAAACATTGGTGCCTGTTAGTTTACCACTCTCAGCACGTTGAACTAATGCACTCCAGTCATTAACGTTACTCAAGTTAACTAACGCCATTTTCAAGCGGATACATTCATTTTCTCGTGGGCATAAATCCTGTGTTTTCAACACAATACCATCGAAATTATCTAAAAGATTCATTCCTGATTTAGTAATGGCTTGACCTAAACTTGGGTTAACTCGGTTATTAGAAACGGGATGAAGCTGCTCTTCAACCATATGTAATAAAGCAGCTGCTTTTTCGATTGTGCTCGACTCAGGCATTGGCATTGGATTGCTGTTATTCCAGTAAATGCCCGAACAATCAAAAGGTGCAAAAATGGTTTTATTATTCTTACTTGATAGATTAGGTGGCATATAACACATACCCACCCCTTTCGCCTGAATAATATCTCCAACATGCAAATCGGTTGTTTCCAATTCGGTAAAATTAGTGACTAAATGAGGTTCTGTATCTTTAAGCCATGAAAAACTGAGTTTCATTGAAAGAGAAAGTGGCTGATAAAGATACAACATGCCAATAATAAATAAGCTCCAAAAAACGAAAATAATATTTTTAATGTACCGTTTATAAGGATAATTTTTTTCTTCGTCATGTAATGAAAGATAACTTCCTTGCTTTATAACATGATGACTAGGATACATTTCTAAATAGGTGACTTTATCAATATCACCTTGAATATAAGGCTCCCAATGAGGTGGATAAATAAGATCAATACCCCCTAAAGAAACATTTTTCACCTGCCCATGATCAAAATTGCCGAAAAGCCCCCAGCGTTTTAAACGTCCTTTAAAACAATGGACTTCTTGCTTACGAGGTTTAATCAAAGGATTGTGAATAAGGAAAATACCGATGGCAAGAAATGAGCTTCCTATCGCTAAGATCCAAGGAAGAAAAACCTGAGGCATCATTAGGGCCGTTAACCATAATGTAAGCCCTATACAAACAAAAGAACCATCCCAAAAGCCAGATGAGTTATGTAATCGGTATTCTTCGTTAGTCTCTTCTCTAATTTGCAGGAGGTGAGCAGCATCACCTTCATTCTTTTGGATCGTGGATGAACCATTTGCCAAGATAGGTTCAGAAAGTTGCTTTAAACTCAGCGCAGAAAAATGAATTTTTTCATCTTTTAAAAAATGTCCATTAACACCAATTACGATGGGGATAGATGGCGTACACACAACATCGAGGACATTTTCTTGTTGAAGATAAGGAACAAGCAGCGGGGGAATATGAATTTCTACAGCATCAATATAGTAACGCCAATGATTTAACCCTTCCGATGAGCCAGCAAAACGGTTAACGATATTTCTTAATGTCGTAACGACTTCGCCTTTAATTGGCATTTCGGGGAAGTTTTGTAATGAATATCCAGAAGAAAAATCAGACGTACCAAAATAAGATAAATAATCACTAATAAGCCCATAGTCATCTGAAGTGAGCTTACGATACGTTGGTTTGGCAAGAGATGGGAGATGATGTGAGTCATCAAGCCGCCTTCTTTTAAAGAATAGAAAGGCGGCCATTATAAATAGGCTTATCATCAAGATAGCCAATATAATGACTGATAATCTCATTTTTTCCCCATGCTTATACTGATGCTGCGTAGTAACAATACCAAATTTAAAACCCTGCCTAACATAAGGCAATTCCTATTCTTTTGTTCTATTTTTTATTTAAATACAATAGATTATATTTTTGTCGGCGCGTTATAATTTATTTATCTTATCAATTTTATATCCACTAACAACGCTATCTTCAGGTAAAATAGCGGATCAATAAATAATAATATTCTCAAAAAATCAATAAATAACTAGGTTTAGTAGCGGAGTGTACTCAATTTTCACTTAAAAGCTAAATCTAATTGTTAGATTTATTTTGTCATTAATGTGTTAAATTCAGGTTAATCTCTATTCTGCCAGGGGCTGTTATGAAAGAACTTAAAAAACCCAATATATTAAACATTGATAACATCGCCCGTTCTCGATTATTTCAGATCCAATCCGTTAATCTGGAGTTCAGTAACGGGGAAAAACGCATTTATGAACGCATGAAACCGGCGAACCGTGAAGCCGTTATGATTGTTCCGATCATTGATGACAACCTTATCCTTATTCGTGAATACGCTGTCGGTATCGAAAATTATGACTTCGGTTTTCCTAAAGGCGCCATTGATCCTGGCGAAAATGCTTTACAAGCAGCAAACCGAGAACTCAAAGAAGAAATTGGTTATGGTGCCCACTCTTTAACAGAAATAGCAAAGCTTTCTATGGCTCCTTCTTATTTTTCCAGCAAAATGAATATCGTCATTGCCCATGATCTTTACCCTGAACAACTGGAAGGCGATGAACCTGAACCACTAATTCAAGTACGTTGGCCTATCGCTAAAATGATGGACTTACTGGATCATCCCGATTTTACTGAAGCACGTAGTGTCAGTGCCCTCTTTCTCGCGCAGCGCTATTTACTGAGTAAATAAATAGATAATAAAAACCGGATTTTTACATCCGGTTTTTATCGATTAATTAGAATAATTCGTTAGATTCGCCATTATCCTCAAAAATCTGTGTTCCCACTTCGCTTTTTGCTCTTTCTGTAGGTTGTGTACCCTCAATAAAATACTCTTTCATTGAAGGACCATCACCGGCGAGTTTGCCCGTTCTTCTATCTATTTGAACAGCAACAACACCTTTTGGTGCTGGCATCATATTCACAGGCACACCATCAAGTGCGACTTTCATAAAGTCATTCCAAATAGGTTGCGCTGTTTTAGCACCTGCTTCACCACCACTGGCCGCGGTACGTCCTAAGTTACGGCTACTATCATCAAAGCCAATCCAAGCGGTACCAACAATATTCGCACCATAACCCGAGAACCATGCATCTTTAGAACTGTTGGTTGTTCCTGTTTTACCACCAATATCTTGGCGTTTTAGATCACGAACGGCTCGCCAACCTGTACCAGACCATCCGGGCTCACCCACAAGGTTTGTTCTTAATGCATCATGCATTAAGTAAGCCAGTGGTGTGCTGATAACGTGTGGTGCGTAAGGGCTTTCTTTAACAGTCTCTGCTAACGGAGCTTGTTCTAATTCAATTTCAGGAGCTGCATCCACAGGCTGTGATTTATTAGATTGAGCAACGTTTTCCATATAGTCATCAGATAGAGCGATAGAACGCATGGTGTCGCCGTAAATAACCGGTATATCTGTACAGTCTGGACATGCTACTTTTGGCTCTGCAGTAAACAGCACTTCACCTTCTGCATTTTCAATACGTTGGATATAGTAAGGTTCAATTAAATATCCACCATTCGCCATTACAGCAAAACCACGTACCATTTGCATTGGTGTAAATGATGGTGATCCTAATGCTAAAGATTCTGTTCTATCGATATTTTGATTAGGGAAACCAAAACGTAAGAGATAATCAGCAGCATAATCCACACCCATTGCGCGCATTGCACGTACCATCACCACGTTTTTAGATTGACCTAATCCTTGACGTAAACGGATAGGACCTGCGTAAGTTGGTGGTGAATTTTTAGGTCGCCAATCAGTACCAGCCCCCGCATCCCAACGACTAATAGGTAAGTCATTAAGTAAGGTAGACAAAGTTAAGCCTTTATCTAATGCGGCAGCATACAAGAAAGGTTTAATATTCGAACCTACTTGGCGTAATGATTGCGAAACACGATTAAATTTACTGATTTCAAAATCAAATCCCCCGACAAGGGCAATAATCCCACCATTTAGAGGATTCAATGCAACAAATGCTGCATTAACACCTGGAAGCTGCGCTAATACCCAATTGTTATCATTATTTTGACGAACCCAGATTTGCTCACCAACATTAACTACTGCATCAACTTTTGTTGGTGTCGCACCTTGAGCAGTATCTGAAATAAACTTACGAGCCCAACGAACTGCTTTTAAATCTAAGGTAATGTTATCGCCATTCTTTAAAACCACTTTCGCTTCTTTAGCATCTGCAGATAACACAACGGCTGGAATCAATGGCCCATAAGTTTGAATTTCTTTTAATTTCTTACTGATCGCATCATTATCCCAAGGCGTTTGCCCTTCACTCCAAAGAACTTCTTGAGCACCGCGATAGCCATGGCGCATATCATAATCAATCACATTGTCGCGTAAGGCTTTTTCTGCTGCTAATTGATCTTTACGAATAACAGTAGTGTAAATTTTATAGCCATCAGTATAAGCATTTTCACCATAGCGCTCATACATCTCCATTCTCACCATTTCAGTGAGGTATGGGGCGGAAAAATCAATTTGAGGTGCATGATATTTCGCCACAATAGGCTCAGCTCTAGCACTTTCATATTGTGCACGAGTGATGTAATTCTCTTCATACATACGCAGTAAAACAACATTACGGCGTTTTAAGGCACGATCGTAAGAATAGAGTGGATTTAGTGTAGAAGGTGCTTTAGGCAAACCAGCAATGACTGCCATTTCATTAAGGCTAAGATCATGCACACTTTTACCAAAGTAAACATAAGCCGCAGCCCCCACACCATAAGCACGGTTACCCAGATAAATTTTATTTAAATACAGCGCTAAAATTTCATCTTTGGTTAACTCTTTTTCAATGCGAATAGCCAAAAAGGCTTCTTTAACTTTTCGCATTAATTTCTTCTCAGGTGTTAAAAAGAAATTTCGTGCTAACTGTTGCGTAATGGTACTTGCACCTTGAGAAGCTTGTCCTGATGTTAATGCGACAACTACCGCACGCGAGATCCCAATGGGGTCGATACCGTGATGCTCACGAAAACGGGTATCTTCGGTTGCGATAAAAGCATTAATTAATTGAGGAGGCATTTCCTCTAGTGTTAGCGGTAAACGACGTTTTTCGCCGTATTGCGCGATTAATTCTCCGTCTGCACTCAAAACCTGCATAGGGGTTTGTAAACGAACATCTTTTAATGTCGCGACATCGGGTAACTGAGGCTCAACATACTTATACATACCGTATATCGAGGCTGCTCCCAAAATTATGCAAGCAAAAACGAAGATGAAAAAATATTTTAAGAACTTCACCTTAAATTTCCCATGTAGTGTGAATTGGGCGGTTTATAAACAAACAGTGCGTAGTATAAAGGTAACGCCTCTTTGAAAATAGGCAATTACTCATCAATAGATATGGATATCATTTATGGAAACACACAATTACCAGATTGGTATTGAAATTAACACTCATCATATCAATGCTGTTTTGGTATTTCAGCAGAATAAACAATGGAAGATCAGCGCATTTTGGCAATTCCCTTTACCTCTCAATGACGATGCAGATGATACAAAATTAAGAAATATCTTAATAAACTGGCGCAAGGATCTCCCTTTTATTAACAATATTACTCTCTCATTACCCGATATTTATGAAAGCTATCAGACTATCCCACTACCACCGCTTATTTCCCTTACATCGGCAGCATGTTATCGGTTAGCACAATTACGAGCCACATCTTACACACAAAATACAAAAAACCCTGTTAATTTTGACTATCGGCAAAATAACGGCAAACTCGCTATTCATTTGTGTCATAAGATCGTATTAGATAAGTACATAACCTTATTTTCCCAAATAAACTTAACACTCTCTGCGATAGATTTGCCCGCGTGTGCACTACGCTATTTAGCCACTTACCTTAATATCTCACCTAAAAACAAACTTATTTACTGTAAAAACAACTCGCTATTTTGGGTTTCATCTGATGATGAAATGCCCCATTACGGCACGCTTCCTTATCAAGACCAGCAAGAACAACAAACCGCTATTTATCAGTTAATAGAGAAATACAATTGGTCTAAAGAACAATGCTATTTTGCTGGCGATAATGCGACACATTTTAGCCATTCAATGCCTCTTTGGCCTGACTTTTCCCATTATTTATTTCAACCAAATACAAGAGAAAACACACTTTCTTTGATCGCTCTTGGTTTAGCATTACGCCCTTGGGAGAAATCATGTATCAAGTAAATTATCTACCTTGGCGCCACAATTTATTTAGAAAAAAAATCTCAATATGGGGTTATCAAACATTAGCTTTTATCACTATCACACTGATAATTTGCGGTTATTACACCTATCACTTAGTGCAAAAGCGAGATACCACCTCAGCATTACACATTCAAATACAGCAACAAGAACAGGATTTGTTCGAACAATTCAACATTTATCAACAACAGAAAAAACAAACCAACTTATACTCTCAGCGCTATTCGCTTTATTATAAAAATTGGTTACGTTATTTACATTACATACGTTTTTTTCAGGCTATTGAAGCTTATCTCCCTGCTTCTGTATGGATAAGTCATTATTCTGATACTGATAATCGCCACTCTTTGGATCTTATTTTACCCAAAACACAATCGCTCTCTTTTATGACCCATTTTAAACACCATCCCATTCTTGCCACCCTATCATTGGATTATTTACAACAAAGCAAAATCTCCCCGTCCTATACTGAAGTGCATTTAACAGGAAAATGGGAAATCGACGAACCGTGGAATAAAAAAGATGTCGAGGAAGTACCATGAAGATAAATGTGCAATGGTTACAATTTGTAGTTTCTCTCGCAATGTGGCAAATAACATTACTGAGCTTA